>NZ_JBEHFV010000028.1:0-27528 GCF_040225855.1 Corynebacterium sp. KPL2850 | reverse complement strand
GTCTCGCCATAGTAGTCATTCTGGTTCATCTCCTTATGCGGGTTAGGTTCCCACACACAAACCATTAGACACTCTCTCAATCGTCCTGCTATCGGTGATGTGCATTACTTTTCCTATCCTGCTCTTGCAGTGGGGAATTACCTTAGCGCCGCCTTTCATCTCGGCACTGATCATCGCGGCCCTTCCGGCCGTGGTGATGGCTACCGAGGTGGCATTGGGCTCTCAAGTCGAACCAATTCAGTTAACTTTGTTGATGCTCATTGTGGCAATAACCATAAGCCAAGCAATGTGGGGAACACGGAAAAATGAAAATATTAGTAGTTGATGATTCTTCAAGTGGCGCCGATCTGGTGGCAACCCTGCGCCAAAAAGGGACGTAGAGGTTGCTACTGCTAACCCGCCGTATGCCATCTCAGCTAACGAAGACGGGAGCATTTCCGATCCATGGGCCCTGGCCCTACTCCGGGAATGTAGCCAAGAAAAATTTGACCTTGTTGTGCCGGGAAGTGAAGTGCCCCGAGTTTTGTTCCTAGGCATTTGCCTTGATTTCTATTATTGCCTGTGGCGGGTTCTGCTTCCAAAACTCGGTTTCGACCTCGACCGGGGTTCGGTATCCCAAGCTTTGGTGGAGCCTTGTCTCGTTCCACCATGACACCCACTCGAACGTCGCGATTTCTACCTCGACAACGTCATCCCACCTGCGGGTATGAATCAACTCGTTCTTGTGAGGGGCCGTTAACGTTTTCAGCCAGAGCATTGTCATATAAGTCACCGACACTTCCGGTGGAAGCGTCAATGCCATGCTGGGCAAGTCGCTCGTTGTAGACCACGCTGACATACTGCGATCCGTGATCCGAATGGTGAATGAGACCTGTTGTTTCCTCAGCACACTTGGGTTGCCTGGTTGAGAGTTTGCAGCGGCAGTGCTTCGGTGCGCATCGAATCTGATAACGCCCACCCAACGATCCGTCGGGAGTAAACGTCGGTGACAAACGCGGCATACACAAAGCCTTTCTTCGTGCGCACATATGTAATGTCGGCCACCCACAGTTTATTTTAGGCCTTGAACTTTGAATTCACGCTCAACCAAGTCCGGGCGCAGATCAGGCACGCTAGCTTTTCGGGTTGTAATAGGTGATCCGCCTTTGCCTTTGCCAGAAACACCGGCCAGGCGCATCAGCCGGGCGGTTTGTTCACGACCGATATCGATTCCTTCACGGTTAAGAGCATGCCACATTTTCCGCACACCTAAGACACCGTAATTATCTCTATGAACAGCACTAATGCGTTCAACCAGAACAGCATCACGAAGGCGACGAGCACTTAATCCACGGGCCTTTGACTGGCGATACCCACGCGAGGTGATAAACCCACCAGTTCGGCTATTTTTCAACGTCTTGCAAATGAACTCGACAGAGAAATAATTCCGGTATTCATCGATGAACCGGATCATTTCTTAACGTTTCGGGTCGAGTCATGAGGCGAAAAAGCTGAGGCAGCCTTCAGCAGCTCATTAGTATCGCGTAGCTGGTGATTTTCACGGCGCAGCCTGGCATTTTCGGCGGCCAAATCTTCACACACAGGTTCTGGGATGTTTCCCGAACGGCGGGCAGGCTTAAGTCCATTGACGAGCCGTGTGCCATGAAACCCCCAGCTTTGGGGCTACTGCCTGGCACGCGGGGTGCATCGACATATTTTCTGCCAAGATGCGGTCTTCCACGAGACGGACCACACGGTCCTTTGCATCCTGGTCAAATTTTCTTGGCATATTCCAGATTTTCCCATCTACTCAAACGGAACAAAACCTGGGACACTTCAAAGATGGTCTTTATTCTTGCACCAATAAGGGCATCGGAACACATCTTTAACCTGCGTTTTTTACGGGTGCTCACCCACTTGTAAAACGAGGAACGATTCAGCTTTAACACGTGGCACATCCGCTTGACCGAGTACTCGGTTCGGTGGTCATCGACAAACTGGAAGAGGATCACCAGCGTGTCTCTTCGGCAAAATATTTCGCGGCCTTACGCAGAATGTCGCGTTCTTCGCGCAGTTTTGCGTTTTCTTTTGTCTCACTGGCGGATTCGCGCAGAATCATTCGCCGCTTGGGCTTTCTCATGCACGGCTTTTATGCGGGCACGTTTGCCCGTGCCGTATTTCTTGACCCAAGAATGCAGCGAAACTCGATTGATGCCGAGCTCGGCTAATGCTGAGTTCAGCGAGAGGTTCTCATTGTTTTCATAGAGGGCCACGGCATCGCGTTTGAACTGTTCGGAATACCTGGACATGATGGTAGATTACCTTTCTTCCCAGTCCGACTGGGCTGGATATCAGGTGTCCACCAAATGGGGGTCAGGTCCGAACGCAGATAAACATAACCTGCCCCAGCATGGGGCTAGGAGTATGAATCCTGGGCTCCTCTGAACGGAACTGCTAACAGCGTAATGGGCAGGCGGTTGCCTGCCCCCTCGCTGCTAGCTACGCTTGCCCCGCGAGTGCTACCTGGGCCGCGTGCACGGCGGCCTTATCGGCCTCCTGGATGAACCACGAATCGGTGTCGGGAATCGGCGGGGCCAGGGTGGTATCCGGGTACTCAGCGTGGGCGGGGATTCCTACGAGGTGCAGGCGCTCATCCACGGTGCCGTCGGCATTGTGGACCTGGCGGGTATCGGGGTCTTCGGCGGGCGAGCCGGTGGGTACCTCGATGCCGTCGCTGGCGGTTTCCGTAAACGCGCGCACGCGCCCGGATTCCACGAGGGAGTGCATGAAGGAATCGTGCGGGGTGCGGCGGATATCGGGCTTGTGCACCCAGGCATCGAGAAGCGTCGTGCCCGGGATGCGCTTGCCGCCAGATGCACTGGAGCTGATGGTCCATTCGCCGGCGTCGGCATTCGTGCCCAGGACGGGGTTGCCGCCGACGAAGCTGACAATGCCGGCATCGACAAGCGCCAGCAATTGCTGCGTGCGGAAGGGCGGCGGGCCGGAGCAGGTGGTCTGACCCAAGGAGATGGCCTTATCGAACATGTGGTGGCGCGACTCCAGGGTATAGCGGCCCTCGGCGCCCAGCACCTGGGTGGGTTTGCGGGAGAAACCGACCGACCACAAGGCGGCGCGCACCGGGCTATCCGGACCCTTCTGGGCCTCTGCCAGGTCCTCGTACAGGCTCTGCGCGATGTGCTCGGTGAGCTCCTGTTGGTTGGAAAAATCCTTCGTGAGCAGATGCATCCAGCGCAGCAGGCTGAAATCCTTGGTGGTATAGCGTGCAATGACTTCATCGAGCTGGGCCAGGCCGTTATAGGCCACGCCAGCATCTACCGGGGTGGCATCGAGGGCGGCGATGATCTCCTCGCGGGAGGCGCGCAGGCTCTCCGGCTCGACGCGGGCGAGGGTATCGATATAGGCCTGGTAGGCATCGCGGGCAACCGCCGGCCATACCTCGGTGTCATAGTTGATGGAGCGCGCGCCCGTGCGGTGGGATAGCTCGGCGACGACCTTCTTTAACCGCGGGATCTCCGCGGCTGGTGGCAAGGAGCCTTCATCGGATTGCGGCAGGAAGGGATAGCCGCGCCGGGATGCGGCCGCAAAGGTGGGCTCGGTACCAGTGGCCTCATAGCGCATGCCCCAAGGCTTGGAGGAATCCTCGACGAACTTACCGCCGCGGCCCACAGTGGAGAGGATGAGGATATCGAAAAAGCCCATGCCAAGGCCGCGCACGAGGACCTTCTCATTGTCCTTGATGGAGTCAACACCCTGGTCAATGGGGTTATCGGCGCGGATCCAGCGCAGGCTGGGGTTATCTTCCAAGGTCTTTAAAATCCACCGCTCGTTTTCGGTATAGCCCTGGTTTTGCCAGCCGGTGACCGCCAAGGTGGAGCCGGCCTCAACGGTGGTGTCGTTATTGAGGTACAAAATATCCGCGCCATCGCGGGATTCAATATCCACCACGCGGGCGTGGTGTTGCTTGACCTCTACCCACTCCGGTACGTCCTGCAAGACGGAGCGGAAGACCCACAGGATGTAGTGGCCGTAGAGCGCACGCGGCAAATAGGATTCGGGCCGCAATTTCTCCAGCTCTGCGCGGCCGAATTCCTCAAGCACCTGCGGATCGAGCGGGTGGGCGGCGACGTAATCGCGGGCGCCGGTGGGAACGGTGGCATCGCCAAGCGTCAGGCGGATCCACTCGTAGATGGTGGGACCTTCTACCACCGGGGCCTCCACGGTAGAGCCGGGTTCAGAAAACAGCGTCATGCCGTGCGCGAAGGTATTCATGCACAGGTACTTGGGCTGGTTGATATCCCAAATCTTGCCGCCGCCATGCTGCGCGTCATCGATAAGGTGCAGTGTCAGCTTTTCTGGCGGGTGAGAGACGGTATTGAGTTGTGCCACGAGGCGCTCGAGGACGGAAATGCCGCGGGGGCCAAGTCCTATCAGCGCGATGGATGAAGTGTTATCGGTCAACGCGGAGCCCTACCTTCTAGCTTATAGACCAAGCGGAATTGTCATAATAGACAATGAAGTCTATCAGTTGGGGCGCTGGCTAAATATGTACCGGCTGCGGCTCGGCGGTGGCAGGGCGCGCTCGCCAGCCGGAATATCTCGGGCGGGCGTGAAATTAATTCTTGGGCAGGCGGAATAGTAGACAGAGCGGTAGGCACGTGAGCGCGGGGGTGAAGGGCTGAATCGTTGCCTTAGGAAGCTGGTGCGCGGGTAAGATCGCGGACATGACAATTAAGGTTCGCGATGCCCACTTACACAACCTGCGCAATGTCGATGTGGATATGCCGCGCGGCCAACTCGTGGCGGTGACGGGAGTATCCGGTTCCGGAAAATCCTCCCTGGCCTTTGGCACGATCCACGGGGAAGGGCAGCGCCGCTACCTCGAATCGGTGGCGCCGTTTGCGCGCCGCCTCATTAGCTCCGCGGTGGATCCACAGGTCAGCCAGGTGGAGGGCTTGCCGCCCACGGTGGCGCTGCAGCAATCCACCTCCGGCGGCGGGGCGCGCTCCACCGTGGGCACGGTCTCCGCGCTATCTAATAGCGTGCGCCTGTTGTACTCGCGCGCCGGGGATAACCCTGAGGACCTCTACTCGGATGCATTTTCGCCGAATACCCCTGAGGGCATGTGCCCGCAGTGCCAGGGCGCGGGTGTGGTGCACGAGCCCACCGAGCAATCGATGGTGCCAGATCCCACCTTGTCTATTGAAGGGGGCGCCATTAAGGCCTGGCCCGGTGCGTGGGCGGGGAAGAATTTCCACGATATCCTCATGAACTTGGGCTATGACCTGGATTCGCCTTGGCAAGACCTGCCGCAGGAAGACCGCGACTGGATCCTATTTACCGAAGAACGCCCCGTGGTCACCGTAAAACCGCTGCGCGGTGCGGACCAGATTCAGCGCAATTATGAGGGCACGTGGCGCTCGGTAGCCGGCTACCTCACCAAGACGCTGCAGGAGACCCAATCGGAATCGCTGCGCAAGCGCACGTTGTCCTTCATGGAATCCCGCGAGTGCGATACCTGCCACGGCCGGCGGTTGAACCCGCGGGCGCTCAAGGTGACGTATGCGGGCATGAGCATCGACAAGCTGGGCGCGCTGCCGCTGGACCAGGTCTATGAGGTGCTCAGCGCGCAGGAACCGGAGGAAAACTCCGCTGAGGATCTGCTGCTTAAACAGGTGCTGCCGGCGCTGACCTCCGCCTTGGAGCTGGGTCTGGCGCACCTCAGCCTGGACCGGCCCACCCAGAGCCTTTCGGCGGGTGAATTGCAGCGCATTCGGCTCGCCGCCCAGCTGCGTTCCGGCCTCTTTGGCGTGGCCTACGTGCTCGACGAGCCGTCCGCCGGCCTGCACCCCGATGAGCGCGGGGCGGTGTTGGAGATGTGCCGCCGGTTCATCTCCGCCGGCAATTCGGTGCTGCTCGTGGAACACGATATGGATCTGGTGGCCCAGGCGGATTGGCTCGTGGACGTTGGCCCCCACGCCGGCGAGGGCGGCGGCAAGGTGGTCTATTCCGGGCCGGTCCAGGACTACGACGCCGATACCCCCACCGCCCGTGCCTTGGCGCAGCGTGAGCTCGCGCTTGCCGATGCCCCCCGTACCCCCTCCAACCAACTCCGCCTCCGCGGCATTTCTGCGCGCAGTATAGACGGGCTCGATGTGGACTTTGGCCTGGGGCAATTTACCGCTGTGGCAGGTGTATCGGGCTCGGGCAAGTCGACGCTGGTGAGCACCGTGCTGGCAGAAACCCTCAAGGAATCCGCCACCGCCGTGGCCGATGAGGATAAAGACGATGCGGACGAGGGCGGCCACGAGTTCTCGCTTGCAGGGGTAGAGGGCCTGGATAAGGTCTCCCGTCTGGTGCAGATTTCCCAAAAGCCCATCGGCCGCACCCCGCGTTCCACGCTGGCCACCTATACCGGCCTTTTCGATAACGTGCGCAAGCTCTTTGCCTCCACCCCGGAGGCCAAGGAGCGCAAGTGGACGGTCTCGCGCTTTTCCTACAACGTCAAGCAGGGTCAGTGCCCCACCTGCGGTGGCGCCGGAAAAATCGAGGTTGAGCTGGTCTTTTTGCCAGGTTCTTATACCACCTGCCCGCAATGCGGCGGTGCCCGCTTCAACGATGAGACCCTCGAGGTGACCTGGCACGGGCGCAGCATCGCAGAGGTGCTGGAGCTTACCGTGGATGAGGCCGCCGAGTTCTTTGCCGAGGAACCAAAGATCCACCGCGCCATCGCCACGCTGCAGGCCGTGGGCCTGGGCTACCTTCGCTTGGGGCAAGGCGCGCCGGAGCTTTCCGGCGGCGAGGCGCAGCGCATCAAGCTCGCCACGGAGCTGCAGCGCTCCCGCAATTCGCGGCGCGGGCACACGGTCTACATGCTGGATGAGCCCACCACCGGCCTGCACCCGGCCGATATTGCCCTTCTCAATGCGGAGCTGCACAAGCTCGTCGATGCCGGGCATACCGTGATCGTCATCGAACACGATCTCAACGTTCTGGCGAGCGCGGACCGGATCATCGAGATGGGTCCTGGCGCCGGTGCGGATGGTGGGCAGATCATCGCGGATGCCACCCCAAGCCAGCTGGCCGCAGAAGATACCGCGACCGGTAGGGCGCTGCGGGCACGTCAGCCTCAGAGCTAGCATCCTCTCCCTCCGGTTCAACGCTGGCATCTGGGAAATTCTCTGGGATCTCACAGGAAAATGAGGTACAGCTGGTAGGCATGACAAATAATGGCTTTGGTGAAAACGGTTCCAATGGCCGAAAAGGCTCTCATAATGAGGACCGCGGCACTGACGAGACCCGCCAGTGGTCTGGCCCCGCCGAGGATGCCACGCGCCAGATAGGCCGCGTTCCAGATAATGCGGGCGGTAATGCCCGCAACCAGCGCCCGCAGCAGTATTTCCCGGGCGCGCAGCAGCCGCAGAATGAGACGCGGCAATTCGACGCGAACGCCGATTACCAGCAGAATTACCAACAAAACTATCAGCAGCCCGGTGGGCAGTATGGCCAGCAACAATACGCCCAGCAGCAGTATGAGCCGGTGCCGTCGGACTATGACCCGGACCAGCGCGGCAGGGGAAAGAAGAAAAACGGCGGGATGGCCGGGGTCTTTGCCGCCATCGCCGTCGTTGCCATCCTGGCGGCGGGCGCCCTGTTCTTCTTGTGGCGCAATGCCGCGAGCGATGCCGATAAGCCCGCGCCAGAACCGGTGACGGAAACCACCACCACGCAGGTGCCCACCACAGTGACCGAGACCGAGGATGCGGGCCCAGGCATTTCTGAGCGCCTGCGCAATCTGCCGAATCTGCAAGACGATCTCCCCGAAGATATTCCTACCGAGCTGCCACCGGAAATCCAGGACCGCCTGGAAGAAGGCGATGACCTTGACGTGGAGCGCCTCTTGCGGGATCTCTTTGGCAATGGCGGCAACCAGCAGCAGGGCTAACCAGCGGTACCGGCTATAGGCAAGGCGGCGGCGCGGCGCGATTGCCGGCCGCTGCGCCGCAGTAGGTAAAATCTGGCAGCATGAATGAATCGATGCAGCTGGCTGAACAGGTGGCCGCCCAATTGGCGCGCCACCTTACCGATGTGGTGCTGTGCCCGGGATCCCGCAACGCACCGCTGTCGCTCGCGCTCCTCGCGCGCGAGGATATCCGGGTGCATACGCGCATTGATGAGCGCGGCGCCGCGTTTACTGCCTTGGGCATGGCGCGCGTGCAGCACCGCCACGTCGGGGTGGTGATGACCTCCGGCACGGCCGTGGCCAATACGCTGCCCGCGGTGGTTGAGGCGCACTATTCGCATACCCCGCTGGCCATAATCAGCGCGGACCGCCCGGAGCGGCTAATCGGCACCGGTGCCTCCCAAACCATCGTGCAAGATGGCATCTTCGGCGTCTATGCGGATACCACCCAGGTCAATGCGGAAGAGGATATCGCCGCCATTGCAGAGCGGTTTGAGCGCGACCTCCAGGTACACATCAATATCGCCTTTGACGCACCCCTGGTAGGAGATAGCCTGCCGGAGCGGGTAGGTGGCGATGGCACCCGCGCGGCCACCCCGCGGTTTTATGACCACGGCGAGGTCGCGGTGGACTTGAGCAAAAATACCCTTGTTATCGCCGGCGATGAGGCCTGGGAGGTCGAGGGCTTAGAAGACGTGCCGACCATCGCGGAGCCCTCCGCGCCGGGGCCGTTCCACCCCGTGCACCCGGCTGCGGCGCATATTTTCCGCAAGGCGCAGGTCTCCGCGAATGACTACGTGGTCAATACCAAGGTCGAGCAGGTCATCGTGGTGGGCCATCCCACGCTGCACCGCGGCGTGCTTGCGCTGATGAATGACCCGGATATCGAGCTGGTGGTGCTCTCGCGCACGGCGGACTTTACCAACCAGCGCGGGGATAACGCGCGCCTTGGCACCACCGTCAAGACCACCGGGGAGCCAAGCCGCGAGTGGCTCAAGATCTGCCAAGGAGCGACCGACATGGCCGGCGAGGCCGTGCGCACAACCCTGGAGGATGAAGAACTCGGGTTCACCGGCCTGCACGTAGCGGCGGCGGTAGGCGATACGCTCGCGGTCAATGACACGGTGGTACTCGGCGCCTCGAATCCAGTGCGCGATGCCTCCCTCATCGGGCTGCCCTTTGACGGCGTGGATACCTACGCCCCGCGCGGGGTGGCGGGCATCGATGGCACCGTCTCCCAAGCCATCGGTGTCGCCCTGGCCACGCAATCGTTGGATCCCACCAATTGGCGCGCCCCACGCGTGATGGCATTGGTAGGGGATGTGACCTTCCTGCACGATGCCAATGGGCTGCTGATCCCAGAGGACCAGCCGCGGCCGGAAAACCTCACCATCGTGGTGGCCAATGACAACGGCGGCGGCATCTTCGAAACCCTGGAACAAGGCGCGCCCGCGCTTCGCGATGCCTTCGAGCCGGCCTTTGGAACGCCGCATGGGGTGGGCATCGGCAAGCTGGCAGAGGCGTATGGCGCCGATTACCGCTTGGTGACCACCCCGCAGGAGCTGCTGGATACCCTGGCAGAGCTTAAGGAATACTCCACGGGCATCACCATCGTAGAAGCGCAGACCACCCGTGCCACGCGCCGGGCGCTGCAGGATAAGCTCACGCATAAGGTGGGCCAGTAAGTGGCCCCGCGCTATACGCCCGCGGTGTTTCGGCGCCGGCTGCACCAGCTCGTGCTGGCCGTCTATGTGGCGCTGATCGTGGGCTGGGTGGGCCTCGTGGTGGGGCCATTCCTCAATGACCGCGCCATTTCCGCGCAGCCTAGCCGGGCCTTGGCAACGGTCAAGGACGTCGGCGTGCTGCGCACCACCGTGGATTTTCAAGATAGTGACGGGATCTATCATTCCCCGCGGCAAGGATTGCTCTATCCCACCGACCTGGGTGAGGGCCAGCAGGTGTGGGTGCAGTACGCCGAGGATAATCCGGATTTGGTGAAGGTAGAAGGCCGCGAATGGACCTTGGCGGTCATACCGGCGCTGTCCGTGGCCATCGTGTCGACGCTTGCCGCCGTGGGTTTGTGGCGGCTCATTAACCTGACCACCCGCCGCGCTGAAAAACCCGCTGAAAAATAATTTACCTAGATTTTTCATTGGATTCACCAAAGGCCGAGAAAAATAAGCCATTATGGTGGCATGCGAGTTGCAATCGTGGCCGAATCGTTCCTCCCTAATGTCAATGGCGTGACAAACTCGGTGCTGCGCGTTTTAGAGCACCTGCACGAAACCGGACACGATGCGATTGTCATCGCCCCCGGTGCCCGCGAGGGTCAAGAAGAAATCCCTGATTACTTGGGCTTTCCCATCTACCGGGTGCCCACCGTGCGCGTGCCGCTGGTGGATTCGCTGCCGGTGGGCGTGCCTACCACGGCCGTGGATGACGCGCTGCGGAAGTTTAAGCCCGATATCATCCACCTAGCCAGCCCGTTCGTGCTGGGTGCGGCGGGCGCATTTTCGGCCCGCCAACAGCGCATTCCGGCAGTGGCGCTCTATCAAACCGATGTCGCCGGGTTCGCCACCAAGTACCACGCCTCCGCCTTGGCCTATGGCGTGTGGGAGTGGTTGCGTACCATCCACAATTCCTGCCAGATGACCTTGGCACCGTCCTCGCTGACCATCCGGGACTTGGAAAAGCACCACATCAAGCACGTGCGCCACTGGGGCCGCGGCGTCAATGCCGAGCTATTCCATCCCGAAAAGCGCTCTGCCACCCTGCGGCGCAGCTGGGACCGGAGCGGAAAGAAGAACATCGTCGGCTTCGTCGGCCGCTTGGCCGCGGAAAAGGGCGTGCACCGCCTGTCCGCGCTCAATGGCCGCGAGGATATTCAGCTGGTCATTGTTGGTGACGGACCCGAACGCCCGCTATTGGAGGCGCAGCTTCCCAACGCCGTGTTTACCGGCGCGCTGAGCGGTGAGGAGCTAGCTCAGGCCTATGCCTCGCTTGATGTCTTTGTGCACGCCGGCGAATTTGAAACCTTCTGCCAGTCCATCCAGGAGGCCCAAGCCTCTGGCGTGCCCACCATCGGCCCACGGGCAGGAGGGCCCGTGGACCTTATCCAGGAAGGCTATAACGGCCTGCTGTTAGACGTGGATAGCTTTGTCGAGGACCTGCCCAATGCCGCCGATGCGCTCCTCAACCCAGAGGTGCACTCCGAACTGCGCGATAATGCCCGCGCATCCATTTCTTCGAAGACGTGGACCGCGCTGTGCGAGCAGCTGGTGGGCTATTACGAAGAGGTGCTGGAAGATACCCGCCGGGTGCCGCTGACCATTTTGGGGCAGCGTCCGGAGCTGCCACGGTGGGCGGCTCGTGCCCTTGGGGCGCGCGTAGCCTAGACTAGGCATTTGTGTCTAAGGCAGATCTGGATAAAAAGCCCTTCGACGTCGCGCGCATGTTTGACGCCGTCGGCGAAAAATACGACCTCACCAATACCATCCTGTCCTTTGGGCAGGACAAGCGCTGGCGCAAGCGCACCCGCGAGCGCCTTAACCTGCAGCCGGGGGAGAAGGTTCTTGACCTCGCGGCCGGAACCGCGGTATCCACTGAAGAGCTGTCCAAATCCGGCGCGTGGTGCGTAGCCTGCGATTTTTCGCGCGGCATGCTGGCAGCTGGAAGCGAGCGCGACGTGCCCAAGGTGGCCGGCGATGGTATGAAATTGCCCTTTGCGGATAATACGTTTGACGCCGTCACCATCTCTTATGGACTGCGCAATATCCACGATTACGAGCTGGGGCTTCGGGAAATGGCGCGCGTGACCAAGCCGGGCGGGCGCCTGGCGGTGGCGGAATTTTCCACCCCCATCGTCCCGGTATTCGGCACCGTGTACAAGGAATACCTCATGCGCCTGCTGCCTCCGGTTGCGCGCGTGGTCTCCTCCAACCCGGACGCCTATATTTACCTCGCGGAATCCATCCGCGCTTGGCCTGGACAAGAGGAGTTGGCGGCGGCCATCAACCGCAACGGCTGGGCCGATGCGGGCTGGCAAAACCTTTCTTTGGGCATCGTCGCCTTGCACTCGGCTACAAAACCGCTTGCCGATGCCCCACAGTAAACCTCTTGCAGCCCTCCTAGACCTCCGCGGTGGAGGCCCACAGGGGCGTATCGCGCCGGACGGCCCCAATGGTGCGGCCCGCCGTGCGCCACAGGCGGGCGATAAGGTCGCGGTCCTCCTCCGTGATGAGGTTTCCCATAAGGCGCGCAGCGGCGGGCATCAGCAAGCGCCCCACCGGCCCGCGCAACGCCAATGGGCCCGCCACGGGCAGGAATTGCGGGTAGGTCAATAGGCGGGCGGCCGTGCGCGCGAGCAGGAAGGATTCGCCGTAGTGCTCGCGCAGGGTGGCCGGCCACGCGAGGGTGAAATCCTTCGGCCCTAGCATGCCCACCGCGAGCGCTGCGGTCTCGAGGCCGTAGTCGATGCCCTCGCCGTTTAAAGGGTTGACGCAAGCGGCGGCATCACCAATGAGCATCCAATTGGCCCCCGCTACATTAGAGACCGCACCGCCCATGGGCAGCAGGGCAGAGGTGACGTGTTCGATGTCCCCAAGTCCCCACTCCGCGCGCTGTTGGGCGGCGTAGAACTCGAGCAACTTTTTGGTATTAATCTTGGCCGGCCGCTGTGCTGTCGATAGCGCGCCGACGCCGATATTGACTTGGCCAAGCTCTGCACCCAACGGGAAAATCCACCCGTAGCCGGGCTGGACGGAATCGTCTTCATCTTTTAATTCCACGTGCGAGTGCATCCACGGCTCGGTTGCCTGAGGGGAGGCGGCATAGGAGCGCGCGGCGATGCCATAGACCTCATCGCGGTGCCAGGTGCGGCCCAATTGCTTGCCAAAAGTAGAACGCACGCCATCGGCCACGATGAGCCATTTCGGCTGAATAATCTGCTCACCGATGCGAAACGAGGTCACCCGGTTGCCCTCCATGACTGGGGCGCTCGCGGGGGTACCGGATATAAGCGTCGCGCCTGCGGCAGTGGCTGCCTCTACCAGCTGTGCATCGAGCCTAAAGCGCGGCAGGGCGGTGCCCACCTGGGAAGGATAGGTCTGCGGCCACGGGGCGGTGACGTCCCCGCCGTAGCCATGCAATTTAAGCCCGCGGTTGCGGTAGGAGGCGTTAACAGTGATGCCGAGCTTATCTAGCTGGTGCATTGCCCGTGGGGTGAGCCCATCGCCGCAGGTTTTATCGCGGGGGAAGGTGGACGAATCAATGAGGACAGTCTCATAGCCAGCGCGGGCGGCATGGATGGCCGCGGCACTTCCTGCGGGGCCTGCACCGATGATGGCGACTTCGACAGGGCGGGGGGAATCGATCTGTTCCGACATAGGGACTATCATTGCACTAGTTCAACCCCTCAAGTGTGTTAAGGGGGCTGGTTTGGACTACGGTAGATAAACGATTATCTCTGGCTTTTAATTGCAAGGAACGCTATTTAATGACTCACGGCCACTCGCATGCCACTCACGTGGATCTTGGTGATCCACAGCTTAATGAACGCATTGGCGCGGGCATGGAAGCAGTAGAAGAAAAGCTGCGCAGTGAAACTGACCGCGGCCAGGACTTCTTGAAGGACAAGGTAAGCCATCTGTCCAAGGCAGGCGGCAAGCGCTTTCGCCCGATGATGGCACTGCTTGCCTCTGAGTACGGCGCCAAACCGGGCTGTGAAGAGGTTATTAAGTCCGCCACCGTTGTGGAGATGGTGCACGTTGCCACCCTGTACCACGATGATGTGATGGATGAGGCGGACCGCCGCCGCGGCGTGGAATCCGCCAACTCTCGGTGGAATAATTCCGTAGCCATCCTTGCCGGCGATGCCCTTCTCGCGCATGCCTCTCGCCTGATGAGCCAACTAGATACCCATACCGTAGGCCACTTTGCGGATACCTTTGAAGAGCTGGTGACCGGCCAGATGCGTGAGACCATCGGTGCCGGCGAAGCCAACCCCGTGGACCACTACATGGCCGTTATTCAGGAAAAGACCGCGGTGCTTATTGCCTCTGCCGGATACCTTGGTGCTTATCACTCCGGTGCCTCGGCAGACCATACTGCGGCCCTGTACCGCATTGGCGGTGCCATTGGCATGATCTTCCAAATCGTGGACGATGTCATCGATATCTTCTCCGACCCGAAAGACTCCGGAAAGACCCCGGGTACCGACCTACGCGAGGGCGTCTTTACTCTCCCCGTCCTCTACGCTCTGGAGGAAGACGGTGAGGTGGGAGACCAGCTGCGTGAGCTGCTGACAGGCCCCCTAGAAACCGATGCTGAGGTCGAGCGTGCCATCGAGCTCCTGCGCCAGTCTGGCGGCCGTCAGCGGGCGCTAGAGGACATTAACGCCTACCTACGCACCGTAGAGGAACAGCTTTCCATACTGCCAGAAAATTCCGCTAGCCAAGCGCTGCGCCAGCTTGCGGATTACACCGTCCGCCGCGTGGGCTAGCTGCTTGTCGGCGCCCCCTCCTACACACCCCATTTCTCCCCGCTGCGCTGGCGATTTGGAGGTAGGTGGGTGCTTCATAGTAAAGTACATACACGCACCACAGAGTGCATGCCAGGTTGCCCGAGCGGCCAAAGGGAGCGGACTGTAAATCCGCCGGCATTGCCTTCAGAAGTTCGAATCTTCTACCTGGCACAACTTAGAGCCCCACAAGCACAAGCTTGTGGGGTTTCTTCGCGGTTAGTGCGATGGAGTGGCCTCAGCCTAGGCTTAAACGACGGGTTAAACGACAAAATGTGTGTTTAGGCCGCGGTTTAAGCCATCCGGGGCAGGTGCACATAAAAAGAGGCGCTCAACCCATAAGAAGGGGAGCGCCTCTGAAGCTAGAATGGGAGTACAGGCAAAAGAATGTCAATGTACAAAGGTAATGACATATCTTTTACGTGATTCCCATTTGCAACTTTTAGGTTAGCACACCGATGATCATCATCAAACCAGAAAAGCTAGAAGGCATAGTGCCTCGTATGCTTGAATTGACCTCCCGCACCACCCCTTGGCACCGGAGGGATTGGCGCGCTGGCACTCTCGAGTTGGTCGATGAGGCCTTAAACGAATCGAGGATCCCTGGGACCAGCTCAGCAGCATTAAAGGAGCTGCGTGGGCATATGCGTAAGGCTCTTGGAAATGATTTGGGAGTATCCTCTATCCAAAAGAACCTTAATAGCATTGTGGATAATATCGGTTCCGCTAGCAATGCGAATAGTCACGATGTCCAGCTAGCTGAGAAGCACGCACAAGATTTGAAGCAGACCTATCTACAAAATTGGGCAGATGTATTCGAGTCTCCAAGTAAAGCTGGAAATCTAGATGTAGAGGGAACTGCGAAGCGTATCGTGTCGCACTTGCTTTACTGTGGCGTGCCTGCACCAAGCATCTATAGCGTTATACATGACTACAAAACTTCGGATGACCACTGTGAATTCTCCACCCTCCTGCGTGAATTAGACAAGAGGATAAAATATAAGGCTAAGAACTTTAGCTTTGCAGTTCCTGTCGACCGCGCTCCTGACTTTCTTCATTCATCTACGCCACCCTCTGAGTGGCTTAGTGCAAAACAACTGAAGCAGTGGAAACACAAGCACGCTCCTCAGGCAAAGACCGAGCGTCATCATGGCGGTTTCATACTTAATGTGCAAGCACGTGACGTAAACGAAGCTGCCAGTCAGGCACAACAATTACTGTCGCAGCTATCTTTTAAGTTTGAATCTGGATCCGAAAACCGGTTCTCCATTCTTCCTGTCATGTGGTCTAAAGAAAAGGGGAACTCCTTTCCCACTCGGCGGGGAATCCAACCTTTGAAACTCCGTGCATTCCAGAGGGCGGACACTCTCCACCATTTGGAAATCGGAAATAAACCCAGAAATATTCTGGCTATTATAGAACCTCTTCAGACGAACAATCCCCACGTGGCTCTTGTCAATGGATGGGTTGCCATCGAATCCCTTTTAGTGGATTCGGGCGAGGATGATCGAATTGGTGCCGAAAGAATGGCGCGCGTAGTCGCGGCGAGTTATTTTCGTACCGAAATGACGTGGTTAGCTAAGAATTATGCAGATCGTTACAAAGGCGAGTGCTCGGTAGCAGCGCAGATCAAAAATGCGGAAGCTAGCATAGAGAGAGCAAAGCTAATGGAGAGTGTAATCCTAGAGCGGAATGATTTTTATCTTCTCGATCCCGTCGATCAACTAGCTATCGGCAAGATGCAAGAAGCTTTTAATAATCCAAGCGAAATCTTCGAACGCACTTCCGGTATTCTGCAAAGGGAATTTCAGCGTCTATACCGGAAGCGAAATTTGATCGTCCACAGCGGACGGGTTGTAGGTAACGGGATTGAATCCGTCGCGGATAAAGTTATCCCACTTTTAGTAAATGGGATCGATCAATTGCTTATCGCGAGCATCCAACATGACCTGGATCCCAAGAATTTAGCAGCGTCAGTTGCCTTTAAATCTCTTCATCTTGGCCAGGCTGGGAACTCGAGAAACTATTCCATACTGGATTTGTTGGAGGTTGACGAGACCATAGGGCCCAACCTGCATAAGCCAGTGCAGCTGCAATGAAAGTCTGCTTTACAGGCCCGCTGCTGTCCAAGTAGTGGAAACAGCGGGCCTCAATAGGTGCACAGGGCATAACCCGGCTTTGAGGGCTTAGAGCCCGAAGTAATCGCGCAGATCGGCCGCGATGGCATCGAGGCGACCGGCGTCGGGGGACTCCAGGTAGCACTTGAGCTTGGGCTCGGTGCCGGAGGGGCGAACGATAACGCGGTCATCGTTATCGGTGAAGAACTTCGAGCCTTGGGCAAACTTTTCCACCTTGGACACCGGGGAGCCGGCGAGCTCGGTCGGTGGGGTGGTAGAAACTTTTTCCATTGCTTGGGTAATCAGGCTCAGGTCCTCGACGCGGAAGGTCAGCGGCTGCGTGTGCAGGGCGCCGACCGTGGCGTAGATGTCGTCCAAGCGGCCTAGGAGGCTGCTTCCGGCTGCCTTGCATTCGGCGGCGAGGCTGGCGAGCACCACGGAGGTGGAGATGCCGTCCTTGTCGCGCACTGCGTTGGGATCGGGGCAGAAACCAATGGCTTCTTCGTAGCCGAAGGCGAGCTCCGGAGTGCGGGCGATCCACTTGAAACCGGTCAGGGTTTCCTCGTGGCCGAGGCCGTAGTGCGCGGCGATGCGCCCGAGTAGGCGGGACGATACGAGGGAGTTGGCGAAGTTGCCGGTAGCGCCGCGGCGGGCGAGATAATCGCCAAGCAAGGCGCCGGTCTCATCGCCACTGAGCTGGCGCCAGGTGCCATCGGTGGGCACGGCGGCGGCGCAGCGATCGGCGTCAGGGTCATAAGCAATAAGGATATCGGCGCCGATTTTCTCGGCATGCTGAATGCCAAGATCCAGCGCGCCGGGCTCCTCCGGGTTGGGGAAGGAGACCGTAGGGAAATCTGGGTCAGGAGCGGCCTGCTCTGGCACCAGCGAGACGTTAAAGCCGCAGCGAGACAGCAGGTCCTTGCCCAGTTCGGCACCTACGCCGTGCATGGCGGTCAGCGCGATGGTGATATCGGTATTTTCACCGACCAACGCGGCGGCGCGCTCGAGGTACTCCGCACGGGTATCGACGTCCTCGATGTGATCGGAGGTGAGCGGGACCTCGTCGGCGTAGGGGGCCTTAGCAATGGCGGCGGCGATCTCCTTATCGGCTGGGGAGATAAGCTGCACGCCCTCGCCCGGGCCGGTGGCAACGCGGCCGCCCAGGTAGACCTTGTAGCCATTATCGGCAGGCGGGTTGTGGGAGGCGGTAACCATAATGCCGGCATCCGCGCCCAGGGAACGGACCGTGAAGGCTGTCAGTGGGGTAGGGTTCTGCGCGGGCAGGACCAGGGCGTTACCACCGGCGGCGGAGATGACCTGCGCGGCATCACGCTGGAACTGCGCAGAGCCGTGGCGGGCATCGCAGCCGATGACCACGACTGGGGTATCCACCTGCTGCTTGAGCCAGGTGATAAGCCCGTAGGTGGTGCGAATAACCACCGCGCGGTTCATGCGGGATTCGCCCGCGCCCACGGCAGCGCGCAGGCCTGCGGTACCAAAGTTCAGGGGGCCAGCGAAGGCGGCGGCGAGTTCTTCGGAATTATCTTCCTCGATCCATGTCAGCACCTGGCGGGCGGTGTCCGCATCCGGATCGTGTTCGGCCCAGGTGCGGGCGTAGTCGAAATCGAAGCTCGTATCCACAGACATGGCTTAAAGCTCCTCGAGGATCTTGGCGGAGGAGGACAGCCCCAGGCGGCTGGCGCCGGCCTCGATCATGGCGAGGGCATCCTTGGCGGTGCGGATGCCGCCGGAGGCCTTCACACCCAGCTTGTCGCCTACGGTCTCGCGCATGAGCTTTACCGCGTGGGTGGAGGCGCCGCCGGCGGGGTGGAAGCCGGTGGAGGTCTTGACAAAGTCCGCCTGGGCGGCAGCGGAGGCCTGGCAGGCGAGGACGATGGCGGCATCGGAAAGCGCGGCAGACTCGATGATGACCTTGAGCACCTTGCCTGGGATGGCATCGCGCACGGCCTGGATTTCTGCCTGCAGCTCCTCGGCGCGGCCTTCGATGGCCAGCGGGATGTTGATGACCATGTCTACTTCCTCGGCGCCATCGGCAACCGCGCGGGCGGCCTCAGCGGCCTTGATTTCCGGCTTGACGGCGCCGGAGGGAAAGCCCACGACCGTGGCGACATGGAGGGACTCCGGGGTCTCGAGCGGCAGGGCGGAAGGGGAGACGCACACGGCGTAGGTACCAAGCTTGGTGGCCTCTTCTACCAGGGCGCGGAATTGCTCCGGGGTGGCCTCCGGCTTGAGCAGGGTGTGGTCGATATAGGAAGCAACGTCTGAGCGGGTGAGATTCTGGGAAGTCATGATTTTCTCCTTTAGGAAACTGCGGCGGGTTCGTTTTTAGCCATCTTCAGATCCGAAATGATGTACAGCGCGGAACCGAAGAGGGCGATGACGGTGAGAATGAACAGGGTGGTGGTGTAGCTGGTGGACTCCATCAGCTTGGCGGTGTACGCAATGCCCAGCGGGATGGCGATATTGATGGTGAGGTTATAAAAGCCGATGGCGATACCGGACTTGGCTGCGGTGATATTGCGCAGCGCGGTATTGACCAGTGGTGCGTACATCAGGGAAAAGCCGCTGGCAAAGGCAATGATGGTGATAACAAGCACGGCTACGTGAACCTGTGCAAAGAGCGCGGCAATGAATAAGGAACCTGCAACCAAAGCAAAAGCAGTATAGATGGTGGATCGAGACGAGAGCACCGTGCCGATCTTGCCGGATAAAACACCGACGAGCACGGCGCAGGCATACCCAGGAATGAGCAACAACGAAGCGCGGTCAAGGCTCATCCCGTGCATGTCCTGGGCTGCATAGGGAAGCAGGAAGATAAAGCCCAGCTGGGTGGAATAGACAAAGAGCACCATGACGATGGTCCACACGTAGCGTCCATTGGTAAAGAAATCCGGGGTGACCACTGGGTTCTTCGCGTTCTTGATGTGCACGATGAACAGGACTAAGCCAATGGCCGCCACGACGAGCCAGTACCAGAGGTAATCCTGCATAAACAAGATGAGGGCGCTGGCGAAGAGGGCGACAAAGAACAGGCCAAGTGCGTCCAGGTGACCCTCCACGGCCTCATCTTCTGGCACATTCTTAATGATGGGCGGAATGGTGAGCAGGAGGATAAGTGGGATGAGGAACATCGCCGTCCAGGACACATAGGTGGAGATGAACCCGGAGGTCAGCGCGCCAATGAGCAGGCCGGCCTGGAAGGCAGCGGTGGAAAAGCCGAGGTAGGTCTTTTGGTCATCCTCGCTCAAATGTTTGGTCACGTAGATAACGTAGAGCGTCTCAGCGGCGGCCAAACCAGTGGTTTGAATCAGGCGGCCGGTCAGCACCATGGCCCATGAACCAGAGAAGATGAAGGCCAAGATGGAGCCTACGGCCACAAAAACTATGCCGGTAAGCATGAGCTTCCGAATAGAGATGGAGTCTGCCAAGGCGGCGTAGACGACGGCGCCGATACCAATGATGACGCCAGCAAGGGAGGCCTGCAGCGAAGCGGTCTTATCGGAGATCTCCAGCGCTTCCGCGATCGGCATGGTCATCGTCTTGAACCCATTGTCAATGATGAGGGAGAAGACGAAGACGAAAAGGAGGATAGGGACGGCCGCCTTGGGGTTGACCTGGGTGCGATCCCCCGGCATGGCCTTAACTTTTTTCAGCATGGAAGTAGTAGTCCTTTGTAGAAGGAGGAGCTTAGTCGACTGCGTTAAGCGGCAAAGCGAGTTTCATCATGGTGTGGAATGCGCTCTGGCGGTCCTCGGCAGAAAGCTGGGTGCCGTTGACCACATTGTCTGAGACGGTAAATAGGCCCAATGCATCCACGCCAGCCTCGGCGGCGGTGGCATAGAGCGCGGCGGATTCCATCTCCACGCCAAGCACGCCCATGTGTGCCCAGCGGCCGTTGACGGTCTGGTCCATGTGGTAGAACGTGTCGGTGCTTAGGATATTGCCCACGTGAATCGGGGTCTCCTGGCGCTCGGCCTCATCTACCAGCGCCTTGAGCAGCTTCCAGGATGCGGTGGGGGCGTAGGTACCAGGCAGGTCATACTGTGACAGGAAGTTGGAATCGGTAGAAGCAGAAGCTGCCACGATGACGTCGTGCAATTCGATGTCTTCCTGCATAGCACCGATGGAGCCGACGCGGATGAGCTTCTTCGCACCGAACTTATGGATCAATTCCCAGGAGTAGATACCGATAGAGGGAATTCCCATACCCGTGCCCATAACGGAGATGGGCTTGCCGTTGTAGGTGCCGGTAAAGCCCAGCATGTTGCGGATTTCATTGAATTGGACGACATCTTCCAGGAAGGTATCCGCGATGAATTTGGCGCGGAGGGGATCGCCGGGCAGCAAAACGGTCTCTGCGATGGGGGCGCCATGCGGATTGATGTGCGGGGTGGAAATCTCGGTCTGAGACATGGAGTACTCCTCAACGTTGACTGGTGGACTGTGTCACCAGTCAGTTTAGCCCCCGTGGCACCAATGTCAATGAAATAATTAACAAATGTGCATTAATGGTGAGGAAGGCGCCTCTCTGTAGAGTTCACCAGTTTGTGTGCCGTAGTTCGATCCGTGACTAGGTGGGTGGCAAGGCCCATATCCAAAGCGACCTGTAGTGCCTCGGCCTTATGGGCACCGCCGGCTACTAAGACGCGGGTGGGGCGTGTTGTTAAATCGCTCAGGCTAATGCCAACGGTGCGCTCATCCACCGCCTGACTGGCAACATCGCCTTGGGCGGTGAAAAAGCGCGAGCATACATCTCCCACCGCATTGGTGAGCAATTCTTCCTCTTCGCTTTCGGTGAGATATCCCAAGTTAAGCGCGAGCGATTCTTTTTCCATGGCGCCGACGGTAAATACTGCCACGCTTACTGATGCCCCCATCTGCAAAATCTTGGCAATATGCCTATCGCGGGAGACCCATTCCTTGGCTTCAACGGAATCGAAGATGACTGGAAGGGGAAGCAGGTGCGCCTCGGCATTAAAGGCCTGGGTAAACGCCTGCATCGTCTGCAGATCCTTGGTGGAGCGATCCGAGTGGGAATGCCCGCCCTTGAGCTGGATGATGTCCACGCCATCCAGTGGCCGCTTGCGCAAATGGGAGGCCACCGCGGACATGGTTTCGCCCCAGGACAAGCCTACCGAAGTGTGATCGGTAATGAGCTCTTCCAATAGGGCGGCGCCAGCGCTGCCCAAATCCGCGAGCAGAGATCCGCCGGGAGGGGTGGCGGTGACGCGGGCATCGGCAAGCGAAAAGCGCTCGCAGAGTGCAGAAACCAGCTCATCGGACTGCTCGCGGGGATCGGTAATACTCACGGTGACAAAGCCGCGCTCGGCGGCATGGGTGAGCAATTTGGAGACCGTCGGCCGGGAAATCCCCAGGTGTGCCGCCACCTCCGCCTGCGAAAACCCGGAGTTGTAGTAGAGCTTCGCGGCGTCGATAGAAAGACAGTCTTTATGATCCAGCATGCCTTTCATTCAAGCACACCGGGCGGGGAGGGCCAGCATCGAATAAGCCCCAGAAATTTCCTCGCTTATGGGGCGCTGACGTGGCGATTTGTGCAAAGTGGAGGTGTCAGGTTACATTATTGAAGTCCGCAACGGAGAGCACAACGAAATATTGACGTGCTTGATGCTGGGATATGCCCCCTTAGCTCAGTCGGCAGAGCGTTTCCATGGTAAGGAAAAGGTCGACAGTTCGATTCTGTCAGGGGGCTCCATTCATGTCTGGAGGAAATATTTTCCTGCAGGATGAAGGTGTTCACCATGGCGGTGTAGCTCAGTGGTAGAGCAAGCGACTCATAATCGCTGTGTCGCGAGTTCAATTCTCGCCATCGCTACCGGGAAAGAAAAGCGCCACTACGGCGCTTTTTTACTACCGTGCCTATGGCCTTAGCGGCGTACTGGTTTCCGTGCGGAATTAGGGATCTGGTAAGGTCATTGGCGCGTGGCGCTCAAGCGTCACGGATAACAAAATAGGGGCGTGGCGCAATTGGTAGCGCAACGGTCTCCAAAACCGTAGGTTGCAGGTTCGAGTCCTGTCGCCCCTGCAAGGATCCCCGTCATCTGCTTTCCAGATGGCGGGGATATTTTTGTCACAGCGGCGCGCATCCGCCCCGGCGTGCTTTCCTGCCCGTGCACCTTTTGCTAGGGTTGACAAAGTTATGTCTGGGCGGAATATCGCGCTCGGAAAAAGAATTCATTTCCCAAGGAGGGTTAGCTGTGAGCGATGAGCAGCAGCCGAAGGGCTCGGCGGCCCCGCGTCCCACCGGTAAGCGCCAGCTTTCTGGTGCGGCTTCCACGACCTCCACGGACTCGGCGAACAAGAACGTCGTCCGCGTTGAGGATAAAAACCGCACCGACAGCCCGGGTGGCGGCGTCGCCGCATTCCCTGGCGAGGTTGTTTCTGAAATGAAGAAGGTGGTGTGGCCCACCCGTGGAGAGATGCTGCAGTACACCCTCATCACGTTCGCCTTCTTGATCGTCATCACCGCCTTGGTCTGGGGCGTTGACACCCTGGCTGGCCTCGGAGTTGAGAAGATTCTGACCAATTAGTTAGAATAACTCCATAAACTTTTATCCCGCTGTTTCCGCACTCCGGAACGGCGGGATACTTTTTGCCCACGCGCGCCGCGGGTAGGCTGGTTCTACAACACGCGCCGATGACATTTTGGAGTACCACTCATGAGCGACGAGAATAACGTCGAAAACCCAGGAACCTCCCTAGAGGAGGCCATGCAGTCCAACGTGCAAGAGCAGGCGGCAGAGCACGCCAGCGCAGTCGAGGACGCCCAAGAGGAGGCCGCAGCGCCTGCTGAGGCTGGCGCAGGTGACGCAGAAGACGCTGCGCTTGCCGATGCCCCCGCAGCAGAGTCCGAGCCCTCGGCAGAGGCCGAGCCCGCCGCAGAAGAGGACGCTGCAGGGGCTTCCGCCGAAACCGAGGAAGAGGCCGAGGACGCCGCTTACCGCAAGCGCTTGCGTGAATTCACCCGCGAGCTGAAGAAGCAGCCAGGCCAGTGGTACATCATCCAGTGCTACTCCGGTTACGAGAACAAGGTGCGCACCAACCTCGACATGCGTGCGCAGACCCTTGAGGTGGAAGATTCCATCTTCGAGGTCGTCGTCCCCATCGAGCAGATCATGGAAAACAAGGACGGCAAGAAAAAGATTGTCAAGCGCAAGCTGCTGCCGGGCTACGTCCTAGTGCGCGCTGAGCTTAACGATGCCGCCTGGTCGGTCATCCGCGAAACCCCAGGCGTTACCTCCTTCGTGGGCAATGAGGGCAACGCGACGCCGGTTAAGACCCGCGACGTGGCCAAGTTCCTCATGCCGAATGAAGCGCCCGCCACCAAGGGCGAGGCCGCTCCAAACGAGCAAGAGGGCGAGCAGGTTGTTGACTTGCCGGAGAAGGAGGTGGCCAAGAAGTACGCCCACGACTTCGAGGTGGGCGAGGCCGTCACTATCCTGTCCGGCCCGTTGGCTGCCGTGTCCGCCACCATTTCTGAAATCGACCCGGAGACAGGCAAGATGCAGGGCTTGGTCTCCATCTTTGGCCGCGAAACCCCAGTGGAATTGTCGCCGACAGAAATCGAGCGCATTTCTTAAAAATGATTTTGTGCAGGGCGCACGGTGTTCTAGACTGGAACGCCGTGCGCCTTTTCTGTGCGCACGCGTAAATCGTTTCATCCTCCGGTGGCCCACTGAGGTGAGCATCCGGACGGGCCGCGTTATTCATCGTGACGCAGGTCCCGGTACCACAGGAAAGAGGTAATTCGATGGCTCCAAAGAAGAAGGTTTCCGGCTTCATCAAGCTGCAGATCGAGGCTGGCGCCGCTAACCCGGCACCGCCAGTTGGCCCGGCACTGGGTGCCCACGGCGTCAACATCATGGAATTCTGCAAGGCTTATAACGCCGCTACCGAAAACCAGCGTGGCAACGTGGTCCCTGTTGAGATCACCGTCTACGAAGACCGCTCCTTCGACTTCAAGCTGAAGACCCCGCCGGCAGCCAAGCTGCTGCTGAAGGCCGCAGGCGTCCAGAAGGGCTCCGGTGTCCCGCACACCGATAAGGTCGGCACTGTCACCTGGGATCAGTGCAAAGAAATTGCACAGACCAAGTTCGAGGACCTCAACGCCCGCGACATCGAGGCCGGCGCACACATCATCGCTGGTACCGCCCGCTCCATGGGCCTTAACATTGATGGCGCACCGGAGAAGTAAAAACTTTATGTGGTAGGGCCAGCTTCGGCCCGCCAAATACCACGCCAATCCAGAAAAGGAATTGTTAAATGAGCACCAAGTCTAAGGCTTATAAGGCCGCTGCGGAACTGGTAGATAAGTCCCGCCTGTACCGTCCGATCGAGGCTGCAAAGCTGGCCAAGGAGACCTCCTCCAAGAACTTTGACGCCACCGTTGACGTCGTCTTCCGCTTGGGCGTTGACCCACGCAAGGCTGATCAGCTGGTGCGCGGGACCGTGTCCCTGCCTAACGGCACCGGTAAGGACGTTCGCGTCGCCGTCTTCGCTGAGGGCGAGAAGGCAACCGCAGCCCAGGAAGCTGGCGCTGACATCGTCGGTACCTCCGAGCTGATCGAGCAGATCAACGAGGGCAACCTGGACTTCGACGTTGCCATCGCTACCCCGGACCAAATGGCCAAGGTTGGCCGCGTCGCCCGCGTCTTGGGCCCACGTGGTCTGATGCCTAACCCGAAGACCGGTACCGTGACCAATGACGTTGCTAAGGCAATTAGCGAGGTTAAGGGCGGTAAGATCTCCTTCCGCGTGGACAAGGCTGCAAACCTGCACGCCATCCTTGGTAAGGCTTCCTTCGATGCTGAGAAGCTCGCTGAGAACTACGGCGCCCTCATGGATGAGATCCAGCGCCTGAAGCCTGCTTCCGCTAAGGGCATCTACATCAAGCGCGCCACCATCTCCACCACCTCCGGCCCAGGCATTCCTGTGGACGGCTCCGTACAGAAGGGCTACACCGACTAAGACGGTGATAGCGCATAGCGCGTGAATGAAGACCCCGAGGATTTTCCTTGGGGTCTTTTGCATCGTTCAACAGGCCTTGCGGTGTGAACGAAAAGTCTAGGTATTGAGCGTTAGTCTGCGCCTTTGACCTCGGCGTAGGCATCTAGGGCCGCCTGGCGCGACTGCCTGAGATCCACGATGGGTGGGGCGGATAGCGTGGGAGCCCAGCGGCGGATATAGGCGCCTTCGGGGTCGAAGCGCTGTGCCTGGGTTTCAGGGTTGAAGATGCGGAAGAAGGGCGCGGCATCATCGCCGCAGCCGGCCACCCATTGCCAGTTAAATGGGTTGGATGCGGCATCGGCATCCACCAGGGTGTCCCAAAACCATTCCTCGCCTAGGCGCCAATGGATTCCCAGGTTCTTGGTGAGAAACGATCCCACCACCATGCGCACGCGATTGTGCATGTATCCGGTTTTCCAGAGTTCGCGCATACCGGCATCGACAAGCGGTATACCCGTCGTCCCGTCCTGCCAATCCTTTAGCCGCGGGTCATCCCAGGACCAGTCGAAGCGGTTGAATTTTTGCTGCACGTTGCGGGTGGCCAGATCGGGCAGGTGGTAGAGCCGGTGCCAGGCAAAGTCGCGCCACAGCAACTCGGAGTGGAACTTCTCCGCGTCGGGCTCCTCGGCGGCGGCCACCCAGACCTCGCGCGGGGATACCTCGCCAAAGCGCAGGTGCGGCGATAGCAGAGAAGTGGCGTTGTGCGCGGGTATATCGCGTTCTCTGGCATAGTGAGTTAAGTCGAGCTGGGCTAGGCGTTCGCGCGCACCTGCCTCCCCTGGCGTCCAATACTGGGCGAGCGACGCAGCCCACTTCGGTTCAGCGGCGCTGGGATCGGGCCAGCTGCTGCTTGCCGATGCCCCCATCTCCCGCCCCGCCAGCAATTCCGGTACTGGCAGCGGTTCCTCATCAGCAAGCTGGGACCGCGCGGCGGCCGCGAAGGGAGTAAAGACTTTATAAGGGTTGCCCTGGGCGTTGGTGACCTCCCATGGCTCCACGAGGGTGAAACCGGGGCAGGAGATGGCGTTAATTCCGGCATCGGCAAGCGTTGCTTTGACCCTGGCGTCTACCTCGCGCAGCGGGCCGTGGTAGCGGCGGTTCCAGGTGACGGTATCGGCGCCAACCTCGTGGGCGATGCGGGGAATGACGGTGCGGGCATCCCCGGTAGCGCGGAGGAGCTTCACCCCGCAGGTTGCGAGGTCCTGCGCAAGGGCATAAAGCGAGCGCTCCCGCCACCAATTGCTGGCACCACCGAGTGGTCGGGTACCGGGGTAGGCGGGCTCATCGAGAACTATGGCCACTAACTCTGGCTTTGAACCGTCTTTATCATCGGTGGCGGCTTGCGCTGCGCGGGTGAGAGCCTGGTTATCGGATAAGCGCAGGTCATCGCGAAACCACATGAGGGAAGTCATAGTAGATAGCCTACGCGGGTGGGCAATTTGGGAATACGAGGAAAGTACGGTAGTATCGCTTCTGAAGTTTGAACGGCCTTGTGGCCGAGTCAAAGTTCACCGAAGACCGTTGGTCATCCATTAAGGATTGAAAGTTCTCCACCATGGAGGCGGCCCACGCAGGAGACACTTTGCGCATTCCGCGGCATTTCTCATGTCGCACGCCCTGTGCTCTTGCACGGGGCTTTTCTTTTTGGAAGGCCCCGGCGGAAAATAAAAGAGATGTTTTGGAAGGAGGCGAGAGACAATGGCAAACCCAAAGAACACTGCAGACTTGGCAGAGCTGAAGGAGAAGCTGGCCGATTCTAGCTCCGTCGTTTTGACTGAGTACCGCGGCCTGACCGTATCCCAGCTGCAGGAGCTGCGTAACAACCTGGGCTTTGACGTTGACTACTCCGTCGCCAAGAACACCCTCTTCAAGATCGCTGCCAACGAAGC
>NZ_JBEHFV010000027.1:0-33685 GCF_040225855.1 Corynebacterium sp. KPL2850 | reverse complement strand
CGTATGCGGTAGTCGGAAGCGTCGATGGTGGACTGCGAGACCGATTCATTATTGGACGAGCCCTGGGTTTCGACGGTGAGGTCGACGTCGTCGCGCTCGCCGGCGGTTTGGGTGAGGGCATCGGCAGCCATGTAGGTGTGTGCGATTCCGGTTGGGCAGGCCGTGATGGCAACGATGCGGGTAGCTTGTGCCGAGGAGCCCGCGCTTTCCGATGCCCCCGCTGAAGCGCCCGCCGCAGCCTCCGCGTTGTCCTGCTTTTTCTTCTTCGGCTTTTCCGCGTTGACGACGGCGAGGATTTCCTTAACAATTTCTTCCTTCGTCGATGCGGTGCGCAGGGCCTCTAAAAAGTCCTTGCGCACGAGGGTGCGGGCGAGCTTAGAAAGAATCTGCAGGTGGGCCTTGCCACCGCCGGCGGGTGCCGCGATGAGGAAGACCAACTGGGCATCGCCGTCGGGGCCGGAAAAATCCACGCCGCGGGTAAGGCGGGCGAAAGCCAGGGTCGGCTCGGTGACGGCCTCGGAACGGCAGTGGGGGATGGCCACGCCGCCTGGCACGCCGGTGCCGGCCTTGGCCTCGCGGTCGATGGCGGGCTGGGCGAGGCCTTCGACCTCGGTTGCGCGCCCGGTATCGTGCACCAAGGTGGCGAGGTTGGTGATAACGGAGTCGACGCTATCGCCAAAGTCGGCGTCAAGCGCGACCAGTTCTGTGGTGATGAGATCGGATGCCATGATGGAAGGCTCCCTTAGTTATAGAGCGGAGATGGAGGTATGGGCGGTATCGAGTTCTTCGGGACGGGGGAATTGGGTGCCGGGTTTGGCGGCCGCGGCGGTGCCATAAGCCACCGAGAGCGCGAGGGATTCTGCCGGTCCTTGCCCCTGCGTGCGACCCAGGAGGTATCCGGCCAATGCGGCATCACCCGCGCCAACCGTGGATTTCACCGTGGCGGGAGGCGGGGTGGCAGCCCATGCGCCATCTGCGTTTACCAGCACGGCACCGGCGCCGCCGAGGGTGACAAGCACTTCCTTGATGCCGCGACCCACGACATCCCTTGCAGCCTCCACGACCGGGCTATAATCCCCGGCCGCAGCGGCGCGCTCGAGGGCGAGGCCGTCCTGGCCGGTCAGCTGCCCCAGTTCGAAACCGTTGGGTTTGATGAGATCCGGGGCGGCGGTAGCGAGCTGCTTGGCGATGGCCTTCATCGGAGCATCAGAGGTATCCACGGCGATGCGCGCCTGCGGGGCGGCAGTGCGGATCTCCTTGATGAGGTCGGTATACCAGCCGGCGTCAACACCCTTGGGCAGCGATCCGGCAAGGGCTACCCAATCGGCGGATTGGGCGTGGTGGGTAAGGGTGGAAATGAGGTGGTTTTGGGTGGCATCGGAAAGCAGCGGGCCAGGGCCGTTGACCTTGGTGGTCGTGCCATCTGGCTCGGTGATGGTGGTATTGACGCGGACGCCACCATCCATGTCCACGTGGGCGTAGGGGAGGTGGACCTCCTGGATGAGGTTGATGAATGGATCGGCCGCGCGGGCGGGGAAGAGGGCGAGGGTTTCTTTCCCGGCGAGGTGCACGGCGTGGGCGACGTTGACCCCTTTGCCGCCGGCGACCTGGGTAACACTGGCGGCGCGGTGGACATCGCCTGAGGTCAAAGGCTGATTGAGCGCCAGGGTGGCGTCAATGCTTGGGTTTGGGGTGAGCGTGAGGATCATCGAGAACTTATCCCTTTCGCAGAGTGCGTATATTGGGGGCCACACGCAGTCGGTCCGGTTGAAACTCGCGCTTAAGCCCGCCGTTAATGTTTATTCTTGCCCGATTGTGTTGGAAAGTCAATAGAAACCGTGTGGCATACATTGCATTTCTGTTGGATTTGTGATGATCTGGAAATAAATAAGCCGCTATCTTCGAAGGAAGTATCGCCATGGAAAATACGCTTCAGTCCACTGTTAAAGGAACCGGCGTTGTCGCTGGAGTTGCCTATGCAGAAGCCGTATGGGTGCGCCCCCGCCCGGACCTGCCCACTGAAGGAAGTATTGACCAAGAGGCCAGCAGCGAAGCCGAATACGATCGCTTCCTCGAGGCAGTCGATGTCGTCGCCAGCCGCTTGGAAAACCGCGCCGCAGCCGCCGAGGGCCAAGCCTCGGAAGTGCTGACGGCGACCGCCGGCATGGTCAAGGACCGCGGGTGGCACAAGGCCGTGCGCAAGAATATTCGCTCGGGCAAGAATGCCGAGTTCGCCACGGTGGGAGCCACGGATAAGTTCGTCACCATGTTTGAGGCGGCCGGCGGCGTCATGGCCGAGCGCACCACCGACCTGAAGGACGTGCGCGACCGTGTCATCGCCCAGCTGCGCGGCGAGCAGGAGCCTGGTTTGCCCATGGTGGAGGGCCAAGCGGTGCTTTTTGCCGATGACCTCGCGCCCGCCGATACCGCCACCCTGGATACCGCGCATATTCGCGCGCTCGTCACCGAGCTGGGTGGGCCCACCAGCCACACCGCGATCATCGCCCGCCAGCTCGATATTCCGTGCATCGTCGCCGTGGGAAATAAGCTGCGGGAGATTGAAAGCGGCACGCTGGTCTTCGTCGACGGTGCGCTCGGAACCGTGACGCTGGGTGCGGACGAGGAAGAATCCACCAAGGCGGTTGCGGAATACCGCGAGCGCGCCGCCCGCGTGGCCGAATGGACTGGGCCGGCGCAAACCAAGGACGGCCACCGCGTGCAGCTGTTGGCCAACGTGGCCGATGGCAACGCCGCCCGCATCGCCTCCGACTCACAGGCAGAGGGCATTGGCCTCTACCGCACGGAGTTGTCGTTCCTTTCTGCGAGCGAGGAGCCTTCCGTTGACGAGCAGGCAAAAATCTACAAGAAGGTTTTTAACGCCTATCCCAATTCCAAGGTCGTGGTGCGCACCTTGGACGCAGGTTCCGATAAGCCGATTTCTTATGCCACGTTGTCCTCTGAAGAGAACCCGGCGTTGGGTGTGCGCGGTCTGCGCATTGCCCGCGATAACGAGTCCCTGTTAACCCGCCAGCTGGACGCCATCGCCCAGGCCGCGGAGTCCCGCGGCGACGATGCCGAAACCTGGGTCATGGCACCGATGGTGGCGACGTCGAAGGAAGCCCAGTGGTTTGCGGAGCTGTGCCGGGAGCGCGGCCTGACCGCGGGCGCGATGATTGAGGTGCCCGCAGCAGCGCTGATGGCGGATAAGATCATGCCGCATCTGGACTTCGTTTCCATCGGCACCAATGACCTCACCCAGTACACGATGGCCGCTGACCGCCTGTCGCCGCAGCTGGCGTACCTCACCGACCCGTGGCAGCCGGCCGTGCTGCGCCTGATCCAGCACACCTGCATCGCAGGCCACGAATACAACGTACCGGTTGGCGTGTGCGGCGAGGCCGCGGCCGATCCGCTATTGGCCTGCGTATTGACCGGCCTTGGCGTCAACTCCTTGTCGGCTGCATCGACCGCAGTCGCTGGCGTTGGTGCCCAATTGGCCGAGCTGACCTTCGATCAGTGTCAACAGCTTGCCGATGCCGCCCTCAACTCCGAAGGACCCTCCGCCGCCCGCGCCGCAGCGATGGAGCAGATAGAAAAGTTCAACTAGCGGCATAAGGTTTCGCCCTCCCTACCTCGGTGAGAAATGGCACCGGAGTAGGGAGGGCGAAGTCGTGCGCGTGCTGGAGCTATTCGCTGGCGAGCACGACATCGATCTCTCGCTCGCGCAGGGCATCGACGAAGGAATCCGGTGCCCCGGAATCGGTGATGACGACATCGATATCGGCAATGGAAGCGAAGCTCACCAAGTAGTCGTTGCCCAATTTGCTGGAATCACACATGACCACGACCTTGTGGGCATTCGTAACGAAGGCGGATTTGATGGCTGCTTCTTGGGAATCGGCCGTCGACAAGCCGTGATCGAGGGTCAACGCATTGGTGCCGATGAAGGCGACATCGGCGCGCATGAGCGCCATGGTGCGCAGGGCGGTATCGCCGACGACGGCCTGGGTGATAGCGCGTACGGTCCCGCCGAGGAGCTGGACATCGGGAACGCCGCTATTGGCTAGCGACAGTGCGATGGGCAGGCTATTGGAGACGATATTGAACTGCGCCTGCGGGTATTGCTGGCTAATGAGCTCGGCAAAGGTATTAATCGTGGTGCCGGCGTCCAGGAATATGCTGCCGCCGCCAGGGGGAAGAAAGTCGAGCGCGGCGTGCGCGATGGCGGCCTTGGCCCCAGATGCGGAACGCTGGCGGGTATCGAGGGTGAGCTCCGCGGTCTGGAAGGCTTGCGAAGCCACGGCGCCGCCGTGAACGCGGTGGACAACGCCCTCACGATCCAGTACGGCTAGGTCGCGCCGAATGGTTTCGGCAGTCACCTCGAAACGCTCTGATAAATCGGTTACGTTAACGCGACCCTCGACGGCAGTTTGGGACGCGATCTGGCGGCGTCGCTCCTCTGCGTACACGGACCCTCCTTGCTCCTCGCCTTCGGCCGGGCGGTTACTCCATCTGCGAATGCAGGCGCTCGGTGAAAGCTAACTGATGTGGGATTTCTCCCTCCATTGTGTCAAAATTCGGCGGTAATCGGACGAAAACAAAAATTAAGGTGTGCGCTGTTGTCTGTTTTGGGATAAAGCCGCAGGTCAGTTAGCTATATTTGCCCTAGTTGAAAGCCAACCCTAGTAGCGCTTAACTTACGGATCCGTTATTTCGGGGGTGCTTTCTCAATAAACCCCGCGCGCTTAAATTGGCTTTTTGGGGCGCGATTGCGAGGCAGAAAGGCGTGGAATGCGTTAAAACTCGTATGACCCTGCTCCCTATGCGGGGAACAGGGCAGCGTACGAAGTGCAAAGAGCGGGTTTCAAGAAAGCGGGCGCAGAGTGTCGGCGGCGACAATAACCGCAGGCGAACACCCGCGTGCGGCTTGGTTAAAGTAGCTGGCCGGGGCCTAGAGTTTGCGGAAGACGGATACTACCTTGCCCATAATTTCCGCATCATCGCCGTTGATGGGCGGATAGGCATCGTTGTGCGGAAGGAGCCATACGCCAGAGGAATCGCGGTGGAATTCCTTGACGGTGGCCTCGGAGCCATCGAGAAGCGCGGCGACAAACTCGCCTTCCTCAGCCACCGATTGCGACCGGATGATGACCCAGTCGCCGTTGAGGATGCCGGCATCCTGCATGGAATCGCCCACGACCTGCAGCATATAAAGCTCTCCTCCGCCGACGACCTCGTCTGGCATGGGGAAATACGTGTCGATATTTTCCTCTGCGGTGATCGGTGCACCGGCGGCGATGCGGCCAACGACGGGAATATAAGCTACGGCGGCAGACTCTTCAGGGCCGCGGGCAGAGGTATCGGGGACGTCCTTAGCCTTGCGGCCCGGCTTCTTTTCGGCGTCGTCAGTGTTGAGGTGGCGTACGTCGACCGCGCGCGGCTTATTGGGATCGCGGCGCAAGAAGCCCTTTTCTTCTAGCTGCTTGAGCTGATAGGCCACGGACGAGGTGGATTGCAGGCCGGCGGCGTCACCAATTTCGCGGATGCTGGGCGGGTAACCGCGGAGCATCACTGCATCGCTGATGACGTTAAGGATGCGGCGTTGCCTTTCGGAAAGGGAGGCGTAATCGTTCTTTGCGGTGCTTGCTTTCTTGCGGCCCATGTGCGGCTCCTAGCTAAGGGGTCTGAGGTTCTGCGTTCGTAGCTTGAAAAGGGACTGGGTGACACCTGCGTGCCATAACTCATTTGTAGCACGAAAAGTACAAGCGTTCGAGATTTACGCGAAAAACTGGACAGGTTTTCGAAGTGGTGCTATAAATCGAACATAGAAACAATGTCGAACACAGGATCGACATTGAGCTCTAGTTGTGTCAAGGGGCCGCTTTAGACTTACGGCGGTCGTCGAAAGGAAAGCAATGTCTCAACTACTTCACTCTCGCAATAACATGGTCAAACAGCGCGCGGCACGCCCGCAGATCGTACCTTCAGCCGCTATCTGGGATATTGATGATCGCAGTTGGGGTGGGCAGCATCCCCGCTCTGAAATAGGGAAGATTAGGACTCTAGATTCTGAATATCGAACGAATCCTAAGGAGCATTCGAATATGTGGACTGACGAATATTCGTTTTCTAATGTGGCGAACAAGGCGGTAGAAGAAGACGATGCCCACAGTTCACGCAAGAATTACCTCCTTGGTGCCGTCTTCGGCGCTGCGGTGTTTTTCGGCACGGTCGTCGGCGGATTGATGGGCACGAACGCTGAGACACCAACCGGACCTGGTGCCTCAGTACAGCAAGTGGAAGCAGCCATCGTTCAGTAGTGCATATTGCAGTAAAACGAGCGCTGGGGAAGTTCTAAGTTTGGCGCTTTGTTTGGCAGCAGCTTTGTTTTCCCAGTAGACACGGCGCCCGCTTGCGCAACCGGGCAGTTACGCGGTCCGGGATGTGCTGTATTGGCGTCCTGTCTTCGCTTTGGCCTCGGGAGGTAAACTAAGTCGAGAAGCTATTTTAGCGAAAGGACTTGTGTGTACTGCCCGTTTTGCCATAACGAACAATCCCGCGTTATCGACTCGCGCGTGGTAGATGCAGGCGCATCGATACGGCGGCGCCGCGAGTGTGCTTCGTGTAAAGGGCGTTTTACCACTGTGGAAAAGGCAGTGTTGCTGGTCGTTAAGAGAAACGGCCTTGCAGAACCATTTAGCAGGGATAAGCTCATTCGGGGTGTCAGGCGCGCTTGCCAAGGCCGAGACGTTAGCGATGATGCCCTTAAAAAGTTGGCGCAAGAAGTCGAGGAAACAGTGCGGGGGCATGGTTCTTCACAAGTTAACGCCAACGAAATTGGGCTTGCGATCCTTGAACCGCTGCGCGACCTAGACGAGGTCGCATATCTACGCTTTGCCTCGGTATATAAATCTTTCGAGAGTGCGGATGACTTTGAATCGGAGATTCGACTGATGCGGCGACGCGATCGTGGCGACCTTTAGGCTGCGAGGCTCTGGGTGGTTTCTTAGCAGTTATACAGCCGTCCCAGCGTAGGTTTAGACCAGCTATTTTTGGCTTTTGTATGCATGACGCCTGTGGGCCTACCAAATTCTCACGCCGCCGGCGGACGAGAGAATAGATTTCCTTGTGATTAAACGACAGTTGTGTCTTGCTGGCAACTGTGACCAGCCGGTGGCTTTGGCTGGTCGGCAGTTGCAGTTGCAGTTGAAGTTGCAGTTCTGGCTGGCAGTGTTGGCTGGCGGCTGTGCCCGACCAGCCGGGGCAGGAGCGGATTTCTAGGCCGGGGCGGGAACGCGGTGTTGGGAGGTCAACGCAGCTTATCCACTGCTTTTTGGATCCTCCGCAGAGACACCGCGTGCGCAGTGCCGAGGCGCTGGGCAAATAGTGAGACCCGCAATTCCTCAATCATCCAGTGGATGTCCTTGACTTCGCGCGTCTTTTCACGGCCCGCGGGGAGGTTGCGTAGCCGGTTTGTCAGGTAGGCCTTGGCGTCATCGACCTCAGCCTGGCGGTCGGCATCGCGATCTGGGTCGAGCGACAGGTCTTCCAAACGGATCCGCATTGCTTGGATGTAGCGGGGAAGGTGTCGCAGGTGCGCGGATCCATGCACGGTTATGGCGTTCGGCGGAAGAAGGAAAGCGAGTTGCTTCTCCATATCGTCAATGGCGGGCCCGTCCCAGTGAGAAAGCTCGGCGCGGAGGTTGGAATACTCAGCCAAGCCCGGTGCGATTGAGACAATTGATTGCCGCACGCGGCCGGGGACCTGCGGTTTCACGGAATCCTTGAGCTCGGTAAACGCCTCTGGGGAGCGCACGGGTCCGCCGGCTTCGAGCATGAGGTCACGGATTGCTGCGACGCGTGCGTCATTGACCAGCCCGTCGGCACCGCCATGCGGATACGAATCCACGGCGACGCGCTGTTGCAAGGGCAGCCCCTTGACCATCTGCGCGGTCGAGACGGAAATTTCGCGCATTAAGAGCGTGAGGGTGGTAGTGACCATGGCGGCATCGGCAGCTGCCTTGGTGGGATGAACCTTAAGCTCAACGCCTTCCTTGGTGGCCACCAACGCTGGGTAAGCGGTGACCTCGTGGCCATCGACGGTGGTGGTGACGGTCTCGTCAACGGTGCCGAGGGTATCGTCGGTCCACTCGCTGACCGCGGTGGATTCGGCGGTGCGGCTTACCCGCGAGACGGACGATTTAATGTGGCCGGCCTGGCGCTCGCGCAGGGCGGCAAGGTCCCTATCGGAATCGATGATGGTGCCACGCTTGTCGATGGCCGCGTAGTTCATCCGCAAATGTTCCGGCAGCTTGTCCGGTTGGAAGTCGGAGGCGTTGATGCCGTGGCCGCCGAGCTCGCGCAGGACATCGGCAAGCTGCTGGGTAAGGGGGCCTTCGAAGGGGATGAGGCGTTCCATGGCGCGCTCGGCAAATTCCGGGGCGGGCACGACGGTGCGCCGTAGGGCCTTGGGAAGGGAACGAATAAGCTCGTTGACGAGCTCGAATCGCAGGCCGGGAACGAGCCAATCGAAGCCTTCGGTATCGAGGCCGGCAAGCATGGGAACGGGCACCATGACGGTGACGCCATCAAGGGGATCGCCGGGTTCGAATTTATAGGCCAGCTCGTAATCGATGGAGCCCTTGCGCCAGTGATCGGGGAAGGAGACTTCGGTGACGTCGTGGGAGTCATCGACAAGCGTGGCTGGATCGAAATTCAGCAGATCGGGTTCCTGGCGGCGCTTTTTCTTCCACCAGGAATCGAAATGGCGGCCCGTGGTGACCTTGGCGGGAATGCGCTGGTCATAGAAATCAAAGAGGGTATCCTCATCCACGATGAGGCCGCGGCGGCGGGCCTTTTCCTCGTATTCGGCCGCCTCATCAAGGGCCTGCGCGTTTGCCTTGAGGAAGTGATGATGCGCATTCCACTCGCCGGCGATAAGCGCATTGCGGATGAACATATCGCGCGCCGCGACGGGGTTCACGCGGTGATATGGCACGGTACGGTCCGCGACGATGGGCACGCCGTAGAGCGTGGACTTCTGGTGCGCGATGGCGGCCGCGCGCTTGCGGGACCACGTGGGATCGGAATAGTTGTGCTTGAGCAGGTCCGCGCCGAGCTTTTCCACCCACGCCGGATCGATGGCGGCAACGTCGCGGGCCCAGAGCCGAGAGGTTTCGACGAGCTCTGCCGCCATGAGGAACTCGGGTGGCTTTTTGGCCAAGCCAGAACCTGGAAAGACGAGGAAGCGGGTATTGCGCGCGCCGTGGAACTCCTTGGAATTGCCGTCGCGGGCGCCGATATTGGATAGCAGGCCAGAAAGCAGCGCGATATGAATATCGTCGGCGCGGCGTTCGGTGCCTTCTTGGTAATCCCACCCCAGCTGCTTGGAGACGTCTTTGAGCTGGCGGACCAGGTCGAACCACTCGCGGATGCGCATGTAGTGGAGGAACTCCTGCTTCATGCGCTTGCGGAACCTATTGCCCGATTGCTCATTGCGGGTCTGTTTGATGTAATCCCACAACTTCAGCATGGACAAAAAGTCAGAGGTCTTGTCTTTAAAGCGCGCGTGCGCCTGATCGGCTTGCGCTTGGTACTCCAGCGGGCGTTCGCGCACGTCTTGGATGGTCATGGCGGCAACGATGACGATGACATCGTGGAGGCAGCCGTTGGTATGGGCCTCGATAAGCATGCGCGCCATGCGCGGATCGAGTGGGATGCGGGCCAAGTTGCGGCCGGTTTCGGTCAGCGCCGGTTTCTCGTGCTTGTCCTGGAGCGCACCGAGCTCGTGGAGGAGGTTGAGGCCATCGCGAATGGCCTTGAACTCGGGTGGCTGGAGGAAAGGGAATTGCTCGATATCGCCGAGCTTGAGCGAGACCATCTGCAAAATGACGCTGGCGAGGTTGGTGCGCAGGACTTCCGGGTCAGTAAATTCCGGGCGGCTTTGAAAGTCCTGCTCGCTATAGAGGCGGATGGCGATGCCATCGGCGACGCGGCCGCACCTACCGGAGCGCTGGTTGGCAGAGGCCTGAGAAATGGGCTCGATGGGCAGGCGTTGCACCTTGGTGCGCGTGGAATAGCGCGAGATACGCGCGGTGCCTGTATCCACGACGTAGCGGATTCCGGGCACGGTCAGCGAGGTTTCGGCGATATTGGTGGCCAAAACGATGCGCCGCCCGCGGTGACTGCTAAATACGCGGTGTTGTTCCTGGTTGGATAGGCGCCCGAAGAGGGGCGCGACCTCGACGTTTTTCCATTTTTTAGCCTCGATGGCTTCCATGGCATCGCGGATATCGCGCTCGCCTGGGAAAAAGCAGAGGATATCGCCGTCGCCTTCTGCCATGAGCTCTTCGATGGCCTCGGTTAAGCCATCGAGCGGGTCCTGATCCACCAGCTTTCCACCGGCCTCGAATTCGAGGGGGCGGTAGCGAATTTCTACCGGATAGGTGCGCCCGGATACCTCAATGATGGGCGCAGGCGTGCCATCGGGTTGGGCGAAGTGCTCGGCAAAGCTTTCCGGATCGATGGTTGCGGAGGTGATGATCACCTTGAGATCGGGCCGCTTGGGAAGCAACCGTTTGAGATACCCCAAGAGGAAGTCGATATTCAGCGAACGCTCGTGTGCCTCATCGATAATGATGGTGTCGTATTTATTAAGGAAGCGATCGCGCTGCATTTCCGCTAGCAGGATGCCGTCCGTCATGAGTTTTACGGCGGTGGTATCAGAGACCTGGTCATCGAAGCGGATGGCGTAGCCTACCGATTCCCCGATATCTTGGTCCAGCTCGGAGGCGATGCGCTCGGCGACGGTCCGCGCGGCGATGCGGCGCGGCTGCGTATGGCCGATAAGGCCGCGGCGGCCCCGTCCGATGTCGAGGCAGATCTTGGGGATCTGCGTGGTCTTACCAGAACCGGTTTCGCCGGCGATGATGATGACCTGGTTTTCTTCAATTGCGGCGGCGATATCGTCCTTGCGGGCGCTGACCGGCAGGGAATCGGGGTAGGTGAGTTGGGGGACGGCGGCATCGACAAGCGCTAGGCGATCTGCGGCAGCCTGGATATCCTGGCCAATTTCGCGCAGGGCCTTGGGGGCGCGTGCCTTCGACAGGCGGCGGCGGAAGCTGCGGGCCTCGGCGATGGTGACGTTGTCTAATGCGGCAAAAAGTTCATCGCGGCTAGGGGCCTGCGACGTCGTTGTTTCATGCTGTGTCATGGCTAGTCTATGAGCTTACCCCGGTTACGTGGAGTGGAAAAAGTTGCTATTGTGAAAACACTTGTCTAAAAGATACTTTTTCGTTGCGCCCAACCCGAATGTAGAAGGAAGGCACCGCTGATGAACGGCGATAAATCCGGTGGAAATGACGATTTTCCGCGCTATGAACCGACTGACCACCCAGAAGACCAGCCGAGCTACGGAAGCCTGCCTTCCTACGGCGGCAGCCACGAGAGTGGCAGCTACGAAAGCTCCGGCAACCAAGGATATGCGGGCTACCAAGCACAGGACAATACCGTAAATCCTGGCGGTTTTACCGGAAAGCCCTCGGCCATCGATTCGATTTCTTGGGCCTTTCGCACGGTATTTAAGAACTGGAAACTATGGATCCTTGGTGCCTTGCTCGTTGGCGTCATTGTCGTAGCTATCTCAGGCGTGAGTATGGCCGTCGCTCCTTCAGAGGGTGCGGATGCCTCCGGTGCGGGATCCATTGTGCAAATCGTGTCCTACATCATCACGGTCGTCGTTAGCTTGTTGGCGATGCGACTGGCGCTCTTCCAAATTGATGATCCGCGCACTGGATGGAGCTATGTGGGCAAAGACGTGCGGTGGTGGCAGCCGCTGGTGATTATGATCATCATCGGCATTATTACCTCGGTAGTCATGTTCATCTTCGTTGGGGGCTCGATTTTCCTCGGCCCAGACGCGGGCGCCGACGCCACCGAGGAAGAGGCGTTAGAGGCCATAGCGAGCTTTTTCGGAGTCTTGGCTGTAGTGTCTCTCATCAGCCTATTCATCCAACCGCTTTATATGCTGATGCAGTGGTTTGCTGCCGACGGTGACGGGGTTGGCCAAGCCATCAAGAACGGATTTAAGGCCGGTAAGGGAAACTACGGCCAGCTCTTGCTGCTGACGGTGCTCAACGCGCTGATTGTGATTGCCGGCGGCATCCTGCTCCTGGTTGGCTTGATTGTCGCCGTACCGGTTACCTTACTGGCTACGGCTTATTTGTTCCGACAGTGCACAGGCCGCGCGACCAGCCAAGCTGCGTAAGCGCTTTACCCTTATTTAAGGCCACCGAGGCATTGCTCCGGTGGCCTTAAACGTGCGTGGCGATTTTAGCCCTCCAGCGAGCGGGCGAGGGCATTTTCATAAGCGGCGGTAATCAGGGTGCCGAATTCGCGGAACTCTTCACTGCGTGCGGCAGAGGAGCGGAAGACGAGGCCGATTTCGCGCTCAGCGGTGACATCGGGATCGAAGTAGGCGATGCCGAGGTTCTTGCCGTGGCATTCGGTAGCCAACGCGGACTTGGGGATAAGGGTGCAGCCGAGCCCGCCCATCACCAGCTGCATAATGGTGGTCAGTGATGAGGCGCGCGTGACGGAATTGGTTGCCTCTGCCGGGTTGACGTGGGCGTGCCGGCAGAGATCGACGACTTGGTCGCGGAGACAGTGGCCATCGTCAAGCAGCAGCAAATCCAAGTCCCGCAACTCCGCAACCTGGACGTCCGTACGCCCGGCGATGGGGTGATCGGGCGGGCTGACGATGGCGAAGTCCTCGGTGTACAGCGGGCTGTCGACCATGCCCGTGGCCTCTGAAGGCAAGGCGAGGACGGCTAAATCGAGGTTGCCGTTGCGCAGGCGCGCGATGAGGTGCTGGGTTTGCTCCTCCACAAAGCGCGGCTCAAGCTCCGGGTAGGTCTCCGTAATCTTCGCCAGCAAGTCCGGGAGGATATACGGGGCGATGGTTGGGATGACGCCAATGGTCAGCGGGCCGGACAGGGTGCCGTGGGCGCCGCGGGCATGTGCGAGGAAGGTATCGGCGGCCTCAAGCGTGGATTTGGCATAGGGTAGAAGGGTTTCACCGGCCGAGGTCACGATGACCTTGCGGGTGGAGCGCTCGATGAGCTGCACGCCGAGCCCCTGCTCGAGCGCCACGAGGCCCTGGGAGAGGGAAGGCTGAGAGATCTCCAGCTTGGCGGCAGCGGTGCCGAAGTGCTTGTTTTCCGCCACGGTGACGAACGTGCGCAGCTGGGCAAGTGTTGGTCGATACTCTTTATTATGCATGCCTATCACTCTAACATTTATCTATAGGATTAGCTATTGACGTGACCGGAATTAATGGTATTGTCTTTGGTGTTGGGCCGGAGAGGGTCCGGCCCGTGGTCCTCGGTACGGGACTGTCGGAAACTTGAAAAAGATTACCCTTTTAAGAAGGAGTTGAAGAACATGCCTATCATGACCGTTGGCGAAAAGTTCCCAGAATTCGACCTCACCGCCCTGACCGGCGGTGACCTGCACGACGTTAATGCTAGCCAGCCAGAGGACTACTTCGAGCAGGTTTCCTTAGACAAGTACGAGGGCAAGTGGAAGGTCGTCTTCTTCTACCCCAAGGACTTCACCTTCGTTTGCCCGACCGAGATCGCTGCCTTTGGCAAGTTGGACGAAGAGTTCCAAGACCGCGACACCCAGGTGCTGGGCGGCTCTACCGATAACGAGTTCGCTCACTTCAACTGGCGCGCAACCCACCCGGACCTGAAGGAAGTTCCTTTCCCGATGTTCTCCGACGTGCGCCACGACCTGATCCGCGCACTGGGCGTAGAAAACGCTGACGGCGTTGCTGACCGCGCAACCTTCATCATCGACCCAGATGGAGTTATTCAGTTCGTCTCCGTTACCCCGGATGCTGTGGGCCGCAACGTTGACGAGGTCCTGCGCGTCCTCGACGCACTGCAGTCCGAAGAGGTCTGCGCCTGCAACTGGGAGAAGAACGACCCAACCAAGAACATCGACAAGATGGACGTTGTTCAGTCCCAGCTTTAAGCCTTAGTTATCAGTAGGTGCTTTCCCCGCTTTCTGGCGGGGCATGCACTTGCCCTGCAACTTAAATTACTGAGAAAAGATTTAGAAGGAGAAAGACCGTGTCTATCGAGAACTTGAAGTCATCGCTACCCGAGTACGCCAAGGACCAGAAGCTCAACCTCGGCGCGTTGACCCGCACTACCGAGCTGAATGAAGAGCAGCTGTGGGGCACCCTGTTGGCATCGGCGGCAGCTACCCGCAATGACACCGTGATTTCTGAAATCGCGGAAGAGGCACAAGAGCACCTCTCTGAGGAAGCCATCAACGCCGCTTACGGCGCTGCCACCGTCATGGCAATGAACAACGTTGCCTACCGCGCCAAGAGCTGGTTGGGCGATGACTACGCACAGGTTAAGTTCGGCCTGCGGATGAACTTCATCTCCAAGCCTGGCGTGGAAGACGCCAACTTCGAGCTGTGGAATATCGCAGTTTCCGCCATCAACGGCTGCGAGCACTGCTTGGGTGCCCACACTCAGAAGCTCAACGATACTGGCGCGACCAAGGAGCAGGTCTGGGAGGCCATCAAGGTTGCTTCTGTCATTCAGGCAGTCGCACAGGCCGTTCAGATTGAGGCTGCACGCTAAAAGCGCTGCTGAATTAGCCTTTAGAATAAGCCACCCCCGCGCGCTGCTTCCCTCGGTGTCCCCCATAGGACGCCGGGTACAGCGCAGGGGGTGGCTTTTATCGTTTTAGCTAACCCTCGTGTGATTAATACTCGACGCGCAACTCCGACAGGCGGACTTCACCGGCTTCATCGGAGGCATCTAGATCGACCGTGGCGACAAATTGATAGGCGCGATCGCCTGCTGGGTCCTTGATAATCTGCCGCACGGGCCAGGTGCGGGAGCTGGATTCTTCCAACCGGAAGTACTCTGGGCCGCGCGCCTCAGGGCCGATATCAATATCGTCGTATTCGTCAAAGTAGTCATCCAAGACGGCACCAAAATCGGGGACCTCGTCCAGATAATCCAATACCTCGGCCAGGCGGTCTTCTTCCTCCAGCGCGAAGAGCTGCGCGAGGCGGAACATGTAATTGCGCACCATGATGCCAAAGGCGCGTCGGTTAGCGGTAAGCGCAGTAGGGTCTTCGACGCCGAATGCCAGCTCGCGGTCGAGCGTATCTTGATCGATGGGGGAATCTTCGCCGGCCATCTGCGCCCATTCATCGACAAGCGAGGAATCCACCTGGCGGATAAGTTCGCCTAGCCAGACAATGATGTCTTCAATTTGGGGCGTCGTATATTCATCGGGGATGGACTGTTTAAGGGTGCGCCAGGCATCGGTGAGATAGCGGAGGATAACGCCCTCAGAGCGGGCTAAGCCGTAAGTGGCCACCAAGTCCGAGAAGGTCATGGCATTTTCCACCATGTCGCGCACTACGGATTTCGGCCGCAGCTCGAATTCCTTTACCCACGCATTGGTTTCCGCAAAGGTATCGTAGGCCTGCTCGAGTAGCTCCTCTAGGGGCTTGGGCCAGGTGATATCCTCCACGATATTCATGCGGTCGGTGTAGTCCACTCCATCCGCCTTGAGTGCGGCAATTTCTTCCCCGCGCCGCTTCTTCTGCTGGGCCTGCAGCACCTGCCGGGGATCATCGAGGATCGCCTCAAAGACCGAGATTACATCAAGGTGATAGCTGTCCGCCTCTGGGTCCAACAGGGAGAGCGCGGCCAAGGCAAAGGGCCCGAGGGGCTGGTTTAGGGCAAAGTCTCGCGGCAATTCCCGCACGAGGTGGTAGGGGCGGCCGTAGATATCGAGCCCCTTCGTGGATTTTTGGACCACACCGGAATCTAGCAATCCGCGGAAGAGGTCGAGGGCGGTGAGGATGTCCTTGTTCTGCTTGCTGCGGGGATCGTGATTATCGCGCAAGAGGTGGTGCATATGCGCATAACCATCGCCGTGGCGGGCTAAGACATTGAGCAGCATCGAATTCGAGACCCGGAATTGCGAGGTCAACTGCTCCGGTTCTGCTTCCGTGAGCCGCGCAAAGGTCTTCTCGGACCAGGAGACTTCGCCCTCGCGTGCGGATTTCTTCTTGAGCTTTTTGAGCCGCTTCGGGTCATCGCCAATGCGCCTGCGGGCCTTGGCATTTTCAATCTCGTGCTCTGGGGCCTCGACGACGACGGTGCCTTCCGTGTCATAGCCCGCGCGCCCAGCGCGCCCCGCAATCTGGTGGAATTCGCGGGATTTCAAGATGCGCTGGCGTTGCCCATCAAACTTGGCCAGGCCGGTCATCAATACGGTGCGGATAGGCACGTTGATGCCCACGCCCAAAGTATCGGTGCCGCAAATAACCTTGAGGAGGCCGCGCTGCGCGAGGCGCTCCACAAGCCGCCGGTACTTCGGCAGCATTCCCGCATGGTGAATGCCAATGCCCTTGCGAAGCAACTTTGAGAGGTCCTTACCAAAGGCAGTGGTAAAGCGGAAGCCGCCGATTTCTTCAGCGATGTCCTCTTTTTCCTCTTTGTTAATGATGCCAGACAGCGAGGTCAGCGCTTGGGCCCGCTCGGCGGCCTCGCGCTGGGAAAAGTGCACAACGTAAATGGGCGCCTTATTATCGGCGAGCAACTCTTCGATGGTTTCGTGCACCGCGCTGAAAACATAGGAAAAATCCAGCGGCACCGGGCGAGTAGAGCCGGCTACCAGATTAGTCTCGCGCCCCGTTCGGCGGGTGAGATCCTCCTGCAGCCAGTCGGTATCACCGAGCGTGGCGGACATTAAGAGGAATTGCGCCTTGGGCAGCTCCAAGAGCGGAACCTGCCACGCCCAGCCGCGATCTGGATCGGAGTAGTAGTGGAATTCGTCCATGACCACCTGGTCGATATTGGCCTCGGCGCCATCGCGAAGCGCGATATTGGCAACGATCTCAGCGGTGGCGGCGATGATGGGGGCATTGCCGTTTACGGTGGCATCGCCAGTCATCATGCCCACGTTCTCTGCGCCGAAGATTTCACACAGCGCAAAGAACTTCTCGCTTACCAGCGCCTTAATAGGCGCGGTATAAAAACTCCGCTGCCCGCGGGCGAGGGCGATGAAATGTGCGGCGTTGGCCACCATGGACTTGCCCGAACCCGTAGGGGTCGCGAGGATGACATTATCTCCGGCCAAGATGCCGAGCGAGGCCTCCTCCTGCGCGGGATATAGATTGATTCCCTTGCTGGTGGTCCACGAGTTAAAAGTATCCCAAATGGCCTCATCAATGAGGGACTCGGGGACTTCCGTTAAATCTGGCAGCTGTTGAGATAAGTTCACCCCCACCACCTTAGCGGCGATGGGGGCGGGTTCGTTAGATATCGTCGCCTAAGTCTCTGTCATCGTCATCATCAGAGTCTTCGCGGTCATCAATATCTGTATGGATAATCTCCTCGCTATCGGACTCATCGAGCGAGGCGAGGAAGGCTTCGAATTCTTCGCTGATTTCCTCAGCGCTGGGCACGGCTTCCTCGCCCGGCATGATGGCTTGCGGGTGCTCTTCGCGGTAGCGTTCCATGAAAGCATCGTATTGCTGCTCCAATTGCTGGACCACGCCCTCAATCTCTTCCGAGCCATTGACCTGCTCATCCAGCTGGCCCTCGACGCGGGAAATATCCGCCTCGATGCTGCCCAGCGGAATATTCAGCTGGGCGGCCTTAGCCACGGAATCGAGGAGCTCCAGGGTGGCCTGCGGGTAGGGGGAGGCTGCCAAGTAGTGCGGCACGTGCGCGGTATAGCCGGCTACAGTCCGGCCCTTATCCGCTAGGGCCTTTTCTATATAGAGCGCCGCGGCGCCAGGAACCATCATGGTCGAATCCATCTTCACCATGCCTTCCGTCAGGCGGGAGGCAGTACCGTGCGCGGTGACCACGGTGGGGCGGGTGTGCGGCACGGGCATCGGCGCGGCGTAGAGCATGATGGTGTCTTCAATATCGAATTTCTCCACCAGCTTGACCACCGCCGTGGTAAATGCTTCCCAGCGCATATCCGGCTCTGGGCCAGACAGAAGAAGGAAGGACTTGCCGGAATTATCCCGGAGCACCTTCAAACCCAAATCCATGGGTTCTACCTCGAGGGCCCGGTCATTATCGATGGTGACGGCGGGGCGGCGGGAGCGATAATCGATGAGCTCATCAGAGTTAAAGGAGGCTAGCTGGCGGTTTTCCAGCGCGGCCTTGAGGTGATCGGCGCTCGACTCAACGGCCTGGCCCGCATCGGCATAGCCGTGCATGGCAACAATCATGGTGGGGCCTTTTCCTTCACCGGAATTGTCCTTGACCACCGGAGCGGGGTACTCCAATTCGTACATGCTGCGCTCTTCTTCGTGCATGATGTGTTACCTCCTTGGTCTCTTAATCTAGAACAACGACCGCCAGGACCGCACTATTCCCACACGCACTCAGTTCAGTGTTCGCGGAGTAGTTAAATAACCCATTATGCCCTAACGAGGCAACCGGCGCTAGGGACGGTGCGGTGGGCCTGTGCATAACTGCTTGCCGATGCCCCCTTTCACCCACCTTATCCACAGATTTCGGCCCTCTGCCCGCGCTGGGCTTTCGGCAGTTGTCGCGGGCCCCGAAGCTAGGAGCCATGAAGATCACAACACCACAACAGCCCATCCGTACACCCGGCGATATCCTTGCCAATATTCCAGGAATCCTCGGATTCTTCCCAGCAGAATCCATTGTCCTCATCTCCATCGAACCAACCCCAGCAGGCCGCACCATGGGGCCAGTTGCACGCATAGACCTGTCCGATGTCCCCGACGCCCTCCCAGAGATCATGAGCGCCTTTCACTGCGGCAACCCGGAAGTCGTCCTCGGCTTTATCATCTCCCAACGCGAGGAAGTAGAGCTCTGGGAGATGATCGAGGCGCTCTACCACTTCGAAGATGACAAGGGCACCGGAATCGATGCCTGCTGGCTTGTGGAAGAAATCGCCACATCCACCGCCTACGACCTCGTATTCGGCTTTGGCACCGGCAATGGCAAGGGCCCTATGCACGCTTGGACCGAAGGAACCATTCCCGCTATTTCCACCAGCTCTTCCATGCGCGCCTGCGTAGAAAACGGTACCTTGCCGGAGCTTTCCCGCGATGAGCTGGTCCAGCAATTTGCCCCGCACAACCCGTACTTTGGGCACGAAGAAATCGTGTCCATGCAGCGCTGCGCCGAGGAATTGTCCCGGCAAATGCGTGCCGGCCACGGGTATGGCTCAACGAATCCAACCCGGGTGGTCCAGCACCTCATCGCGGATGCGCAGTACGTATTAAGCGAGGTAGAAACCTTGGAAGAGACCCTGGATAACGAAGAATTACTCTGCGTGGGGGCAATGTGGATGTCGACGACGTGGATGCGCGACTTGGTCATCCGAGACCTCGTCGAATCCCCGCACGCGGCCGGTACCTTGCTCCTAGCCACGGCGCGCACCTTTGGCGGCACCATCCGCTATAACGCCTTGGCGCTGTTTGCAGCGACCCAGGTGGCGCAGAAATTCGGGCTTTACGCCGGTCCGGCGCTGACCGTCGCCATCGATGAGGCACCGGGCCACAATTTAAGCCAGCTCATCGCTCAGGCCTATCGCAGCGGAATGGGGGAACGCCTCATTACCAGCCTAAGCCGTGGTTGCGACGCGGCGCGGGAAGCAGCGGGGATTGATGCCGATGGCTTTGTGTAGCCCCGCGCTTTAGCGCCGCGCCGAATGCGCCCGGTCGCCCAGCTGGCGCGTGAAATTCCACGCGTCGGTCACGATGGTTTCCAAGTCAGTGCGCTGGGGATTCCAATCCAGCTCCCGCTTGATCTTGTCTGAGGATGCAATCAGCGTGGCTGGGTCTCCGGCACGACGCGGGGCGATCTCCGCCGGAATCTCGTGGCCGGTGACTTTCCGGCACATCTCGATGACCTGCTTGACGGAGTATCCCTCGCCGGAACCCAAGTTATAGATCCGGTGGGTGCCGGGGGCATTGCTGTGGAGGGCAAGCACGTGGGCATCGGCAAGATCGCGGATGTGGATGTAGTCGCGCACCGGCGTGCCATCCGGGGTATCCCAATCCGTGCCAAACATGAAAATCTTATCGCGGTGCCCCAGAGCAACCTGCAGGACAATGGGGATGAGGTGGGTTTCAATCTCGCGGTTTTCGCCGATGGAGCGGTAGGCGCCGGCGACGTTGAAATAGCGCAGGGACGTAGCGGCGAGCCCAAACGCCTGGGTAAAAGACGAAATCATGTAGTCGATAGCTAGTTTGCTAGCGCCATAGGGATTCGTGGGCTGGGTCGGCATGTCCTCAGTAATAGGTACCTGAGCCGGTTCGCCGTAGGTGGCCGCGGTGGAAGAAAAGACGAGGCTTTTCACATCGTTATCGCGCATGGCGTTGAGCAGGCGCAGCGTGGTCACGACGTTGTGCTGCCAGTATTCGTCCGGCTTTTCCACGGATTCACCGACGAGAGAGCGGGCGGCGAAGTGCAGAACGCCCTCGAAGCCGCCTTCACCCAGTACCTCTGCGGCCTTGTCTGCCACATCGCCTTCTACCACACGGGCCGAGTCCGGTACGGCATCGCGGTTGCCCGTAGAAAAGTTATCGATGATGGTGACGTCGTGGCCTTGCTCAACGAGGACTGCGGAACACACGCTGCCGACATAGCCGGCGCCGCCAGTAACCAAAAGCTTCATGACCTAGACCTCCACGCGCACAGCGTGCGCCAAATCATCTGCCAAGGTGATGACCTTACCCGAGGGAGTGGTAAGCGAAATGGTGCCGCCATTATTAACCACGGTAACTTCGGTGCCGATGCGGATTCCAGCCTCTGCGAGGTCCCGGAAGGTAGCCTCATCTACCTGCAGAATCTCATTGATCTGGATAATCTTGGCGGACTTCTCTTCGCCATCCGGGAGATCGATAGCCCGCGTCCCAATCGCTGGTTCGGGGACCTGGAAGCCCAGTTGCGCCAGCGCCGGAATGGGGTTACCAAAAGGCGAGCGGCTGGGGTCATCGAGGACCGATACCATGCGCTTTTCTACCTCTTCGCTCATTACGTGCTCCCAGCGGCAGGCCTCATCGTGGACCTTGCTGATATCGAGCCCGAGGACATCAGTAAGCAAACGCTCCGCGAGTCGGTGCTTGCGCATAACCGCCGTGGCCAATTCGCGTCCCTTTTCGGTTAGATCCAAGCTCCTGTCCGAACGAACGTGGAGGAGGCCATCGCGCTCCATGCGAGCAACGGTTTGGGATACGGTAGGTCCGGACTGCTCTAGGCGTTCCGCAATCCGGGCGCGCAGGGGAGTGATGCCTTCTTCTTCCAATTCATAAATGGTCCGAAGGTACATCTCAGTAGTATCAACGAGGTCCCTCACGTGGGCATACCTTTCTTTGAAAACAGTAATGCGTGCCGTGCGCAAAGCAGACAGCGCTTTTTACATTCTGTATCCAGACTAGCTTAAGTTGCCCTAAGTTTGCTGGAGAGATTTTAAGGAGACGAGTTTGCGCTCGCCGCTTGCATAGAGAACGCGACCTCGAAAGCGCACTGGGAAAATTCTCGGCGGCACAGTCGAGGTCGCGATTAAAGAAGGTTCAGGAGGCGAAGAGTTCTAATGCGCGTACTCGCGGAGGCGATCGGCGCGGTTGCCATCGCGCAACTTCGCCATGACCTCACGCTCGATTTGGCGTACGCGTTCGCGGGAGAGCCCGAACCGGCGACCAATCTGGTCAAGGGTGCGTGGCACGCCGTCATCCAAGCCGTAGCGCAGGCGGATGACGTCCTGCTCGCGCTTTTCTAGCGTATCGATGACACCGCGGATATCGGAGTGGCGCATAGAGGCCACGACGGCGGTCTCAGCATCGGTAGCCTCAGCATCTTCGATGAAGTCGCCCAATGGGGCTTCCTCGTCAGTGCCGACAGGCATGTCGAGTGAGACGGGATCGCGGGACTGGCGCAGCAGCATCTCGATCTTGTCCTCATCGATGCCAGATTCCTCGGACAGTTCCTCATTGGTCGCCTCGCGGCCCAAGGACTGATACATCTCGCGCTTGATGCGGGAAAGCTTATTTACCTGTTCCACAAGGTGGACTGGGAGGCGGATAGTGCGCGACTGATCTGCCATGCCGCGGGTAATGGCCTGGCGGATCCACCACGTGGCGTAGGTGGAAAACTTAAAGCCCTTGGCGTAATCGAACTTTTCCATAGCGCGGATAAGGCCAAGGTTGCCCTCTTGAATGAGGTCCAATAGCGGCATTCCGCGGCCGGTGTAACGCTTGGCCAAGGAGACTACGAGGCGCAGGTTTGCCTCCAGCAGGTGGGAGCGGGCCTTCTTGCCCTCGCGGGCCAAGATCTTCAGGTCGCGCTTTTCTGCACGGGTCAGCTTCTCCGCGTTATTGAGCTTGTACTCTGCATACAGGCCCACCTCAATGGTTTGCGCGAGTTCAACCTCGTCCTCAGCACTGAGCAGGGCGGTCTTGCCGATTCCGTTGAGGTAGACACGTACCAAGTCAGCGGAGGGGTTGTCATTGGTTTGATTGCGGCGAGACCCGCGGTCTACTTCCTGTTCCTCATCAGTAGTGGCAGTCGAAGTGCCATTGGCGGTGTTGGCAGATGGATTCGTCATCTTTTCAGCCTCCTGAAATTGTCGCCTGTTTCAAGAAGTACAACGGTGTGAGAACGCAATTAGTTCCCACGGATCCTGAAATGTTTAAAACGGCGACGTGCCGGGCGCTTTGCTCCACCTTTTTGGGGGGCGTCGGCAAGCGCATGCGCCACGTGGATGCAAGAAGTTTGCCATGTCCACGTGGCGGGGAAGTCTTAGCCGCGGACTTGTACGAGGTAGCGATATACCGTGGGTTCAGATACGCCGAGCCTTGCGGCCGCGGCGGCGATGCCACCCTTGAGCAGGAAGAAGCCAGCGTCTTCAAGGGAAGCGATGACTTCGAGCCGTTCGTTGCGCTGCATCGCCTCGACCGGAGTGGAGTGCGTGGAAATCGCGGAATCCAGCATGGAGTCCAGAAGGTGCTCGACGTTGGAACGCAGTGATTCGCTATAGGGCGCTTCCGGCTTTTTATTCGCCGTCGCTTCAGATGCCGGAGTTTTTGGCGGTGTGGTGGTGTCGGGGTAGCCACCGAAGGCCTTCGCCTTATCGATGGCCGGTTCGGTGCCACCGATCATCGCGTTAGCGGCATCGCGGATTTGGATCAGCTCGGATAATTCCACATTGATACAAAGCATGCCGCGCATATGGCCGGTGGTATCGCGCAGGAAATAGCTTGAGGAGCGGCACACTTTCCCCTCGCCATTGACCGCGCGGTATCCCGTCATCATTGGAACGGCCGCCGCGTCGCCCTGTTTCATGAACCAGAGGGCAAAGTCTGTGACCGGGCCGCCTAGTTCGCGTCCAGAGATGTGGCCGTTGGCAATGGCGATGATGGATTTATCGGGTACATCGAGATCATGAAGCACGATTTCGGTGTTAGGGCCCATGGCCTGACCGAGGAAATCGACGAGTGGTATGTACTGCTCGAGGAAGTTTTCTTCGGGGGCATGGCTGCTAGAAAGGTTTATTAGCTGAAGCATGTCCTTATAATTCCTGTCAGATTATTGATAAGGTACCACAAAGTAACGACAAAAGGAGGCGAGTAACCGGCCGTGGCCAAGTACTCACCTCCTTATATGGCGCTCTTTCCGGAGCCTAGGGTGCCGACATTAACCACATACCGGAATGGGCGGGTGCACCGCTAGGGCGAGGCCGCCTTGTGAGGTTTCCCGGTATTTGGCGTTGATGTCCTTACCGGTGTTGTACATAGTCCAGATGACCTCATCGAGGCTGACACATGGCTTGCTTTCGCGGTCCAAGGCCATGCGTGCGCTGGTAATGGCGTCTACCGCAGCCACGGCATTGCGCTCGATGCAGGGGACTTGCACTTGGCCTAGGACCGGGTCGCAGGTCAGGCCCAATTTGTGTTCCATGCCGATTTCAGCCGCGACGCAGACCTGTTCCGGTGTTGCCCCCATCAGTTGGGCCAGCCCGGCCGCTGCCATGGAGCAGGCGACGCCAATTTCTCCTTGGCAGCCTACTTCCGCACCGGAAATGGAGGCGTTCATCTTGTAGAGCGCGGCGATGTGGTTGCAGGCGAAGATATAGTCCGCGAACATGCTCGGGGTAACTGGCTCGACGAATTCATCGAAATAGGCCAGTACCGCAGGCACGACGCCGCATGCGCCGTTAGTAGGTGCGGTGACGACGCGGCCACAGGCGGCATTTTCCTCCGAAATGGCCAGGGCAAACATGTGTACCCAACTCAAAATGTTGAGGCCATCGTGGGGGTCGGATTGTTCCAGCCTGCGCTTCAGGGCTGCGGCGCGGCGCGGTACGAGCAGGGCACCGGGCAGCGGGCCATCGGTTGTGGAGCCGCGCTTGATGCCGGTGTACATGACATCGCGGACCTTGCGCAGGTGCTCGTCGATGTCCCCCTCGCTGCGCAGCGCCTTTTCATTGGCCCTGCCGAGCTCCGGGAGCGTCATATTATTGGTTTCACACAGCGCCAGTAATTCTTCCGCGCTGGCATAAGCGAATGGGATGTCAACGGTATCTCGGGTGCGCATGGCGAAGTCTTCTTGCTTGACGATGAACCCGCCACCCACTGAGTAGTAGGTCTTGTGCAAGATGTCTTCCTCGCCGGCAAAGGCGATAAGGCACATGCCGTTTTCGTGCATGGGGAGGTATTCATCGTGGAAGTAGAATCCGCCGTCTTTGGGGAAGCTCACCTTGTGCGTACCACCGAGAAGCAGCGTTTCGCTCTGGCTGACCTCTTTCATGAAGGCGGAGATGCCGTCGATATCGACGGTTTCTGGTTCTTCGCCGGCCAGTCCCAACAGGATGGCTTTATCGGTGGAGTGGCCCACACCGGTCAAAGACAGGGAGCCGTAGACATTGGCTTGGACGCGGGTGACCTTATCCATGAGGTCTTTTTCTTTGAGCTCGTCAACGAAGGCCTTGCCGGCTTTCATTGGCCCAAGGGTGTGTGAGCTTGAGGGGCCGATGCCGATCTTGAACATATCGAAGATGCTGATGAACATGGTTTTCTCCTGGAAAATCCTGAGAAGCAAGTGCTGCTTAGAAAGCCTGCACGATGGAGTAGATGATGGTGGCGAGGGCAATAAGACCCATGATGAACACGAAGTAGTTGGAGGCCTTGCCCTTAAAGCGGGCGAGTGCTGGAACCTTGTGGATGGCAATCATCGGGATGAGGAACAGCATGATGGCGATGGTCGGGCCGCAGAGGGTTTCAATCATGCCGAGGATGGAAGGATCTGCCCAGGCAACGAGCCATGCGGTTACCAGCATGAAGACAAGCGTGATGGTGTCGAGCTTGTGGCTGGATTCTGCGTCATCTTTATTGGCATTCTTGCTGCCTTTGACCAGGAGGCCCTCGAAGCCTTCTGCAGCGCCGAGGTAGTGACCTAAGAAGGACTTGGCTACGGCAATCATGGCGATGATAGGGGCAATCCACTGGATGACGGGGTTATCAAAGTGGTTGGCCAGGTAAGACAAGATGGTGATGTTTTGTTCCTTGGCCTCGGCCATATCCGCAGGCGATAGGCTGAGCGCGCAGGAGAAGACGAAGAACATCACGACGGCGACCATGAGGATTTCCGCGCGGAGCAATATCTTGCGGGACTTGTATTCCGCGTACTTGCCGTAGGTTTGGCGGCGGTCAACGGCGAAGGAAGAAATCATGGGCGAGTGGTTGAAGGAAAAGACCATGACTGGGACTAGGAGCATCAAGGTAATGCCCATGCCGTGGCCGGAGGCTTCGCGCGCGACGTCGAGGTCGAAGCTATCAAAGAGTGCGGTATTCCACTTGGGGATGAGGTACAGCGAGAGTAGGACTAGGATGCCGATGAACGGGTAGACCAAGTAGGACATGACGTGGACGACCACGCTTTTGCCCATGCGTACGACGAGGATGAGGCCGCCTACGAGAACCAGCGAGGTAAGCCACCGATCCGGTGAGGTGATGCCTAATTGGTGTTCCAAAAAGGAATTGACCGTGTTGGTGATGGTTACCGAGTACACCAACAGGATGGGGTAGACGGAGAGGAAGTAGAGGATATTCATCAGCACGCCGGCTTTAACACCGAAGTGTTCCTCCACGACGTCGGTGAGATCGCCATCTGGCTTTGAGCTTGATAGGACCAGGCGGGTCATGCCGCGGTGGGCCCAGTAGGTCATCGGCAAGGCGACGACGGTCATAATAAGAAGCGGGATGATGCCGCCGATGCCAGCGTTGATAGGGAGGAAGAGCACGCCGGCTCCAATGGCGGTGCCGAATAGGGAGAGCATCCAAACGGTGTCTTCTTTGTTCCACGCTGGGGCGCCTTCTTGGCCCGCAAATGGGGTTTCTATGCCGTCAGCGGGTGGCTTTTCTTCTGCGGGTAATTGTTCCGGATTTTGCGCGCCGTGTTCTGGATTTTCGACGGGTCCGTGGCGCAAGAGCTTGTGGGACATTTTCTTTCCTCCTCTGCATGGGGTTGCCCGAAGCTAGAGGGCTCCTGTCACCCTGGAGTGAGAAAATATTTTCTCTCACCAGCGTGCGCGGGCAAGGGTCTGAAATTAAATTCTCAGCTTGTATCCAGCCCATTCGCTTCGTTACGTGTTAAGTATAAGCCCGCGGTAATGTCACGTGATAATAATTTATTACATTTGGGTTGGGTAAATTATCACTCTGAAAAAGCTTGCGCAGCGCCCAGTCATATGCATTGTTGAACAATATCGGCCTCTTTGCGAGCTAGATCATAGAAAATCGCTGGTGTGAGTGGGCGCTCGTGCAGGTAAACGCCGGATGAAGAGAAAACGTGTGAGAGGAAATTAGGTCTCGACCAAAACCGTGAACGGGCCTTCGTTGACGGAAGATACGCGCATCATAGCCCCGAATTGGCCTGCCTCCACCGCGATATTGCGCTCGCGGAGGCGCTCGATGATGTACTCGATGACCGGCTCGGCCTCTTCTCCTGGGGCCGCATCGGCCCACGATGGGCGCCGCCCCTTGGCGGTGCGGCCATACAGCGTGAACTGGCTGACAACCAATACCGGCGCTCCGGCATCGGCAACCGATACTTCACCTTCCAGGATGCGCAGCTCCGCGATCTTGCGGGCCATCTTTTCCGCGCGCGGTGCCCAATCGTCCAAATCCTCCCTGGAAACACCGACGAGGGCTAAAAGCCCGCCGGTTTCCGGGCAGTCAATGGCGCCGACGGTTTCACCCGCAACCGTGACCGCGGCCTTGGACACGCGGGTTAGTACTGCGCGCATAAAAGTCTCTTCCTTTCTCAGCTATTCAGAGGTATGCGGTGCTATCCGGTGCTAATTGGTGTGGGTTGTTGGGGCAGCGTCGTCCTCGAGCAGCAGATCGGTGGGAATGAGCATGCCGTGGCGGACCAGATCGATAATGGCGGGAAGCGCCGCCGCGGTCAGTTCTGCTTCATCGAAACCGTGTGCGGCAGCATAGAGGCCCACGGTCTCGCCGAGGTTGAGTCCTTGGGGAGATAGGCCAGCAACGATTGCGGCCAAGTGCTCATCAACTTCGTGGCTCCACCGGGGCCCATCGGTACGGGTGAGGCGGATCACCGCCCGGTTAAATCCTTGTTTGTTATCGGTATCGGCCACGCTGACTTCTTCCTTCGCCACCTGTGGGCGTACCTGAAAGTGCTTGCCCTCCAGCTCACCAGGAACCAAATCGCGCAGCCACGCCACGCGGGCGAAGTATTCTTCCACCTCAGGGCCCAAAGGGTCGCTAAAGTGCTGCGGCATTTCTTCGGCCAAGATATCGGAGGGCTCATCATCGGCGATTTTTTGGATGGCGACGAATCCGAACCCGATACCCGTGACATCGTGGTCGTGGAAATGATTCAGCCAGGCCGTGGAGCGGGCCTTGCCCTCATCGCTGCGCACATCCAACGATTCATCCTTGAGCCACGTGGATACGTAAAGGGAGGGATCGGCGATATCGCGCTGAATGATCCAGGCGGCGATACCCTTATCCGGCAACCACGAGGCCACGCGCTGCTGCCAGGTCTGCCCACTGGTATGTACCCAGGCGGCGAGCAAATGCGCAGTTCCGCCCGGGGTGAGGTGATCCACTGCCTGGGATACCACCAATTCGCTGGCCCCATCCAAGTTCAGCCCAGAATCGCGGTAGACATGGCCCACCTCAGGGAGGCCAACGACGAACGGGGGATTGGCAACGATGCGATCAAAGGTGCACCCCGCAACGGGCTCGAACCACGAGCCCTCTACAAGCTCTACCTCGGTGCTAGACCCCGCGGCCGCGACGGTCGCACCGGCCAAATCAAGCGCGCGCCGGTGGACGTCTGTTGCCGTAATGCTGTGCGCGCTCTCGAGCTGCCCCAGCAGTTGCACGCCAGAGCCGGTACCCAGATCGAGCACCGTCGATACCGGGCTCACCGGTGTCGATTGCAAAAGCGAGAGGCTTGCCGCCCCGACGCCCAACACGTGATCCGCGCCGGGGACGTGGTCCACCAGCGAGGCATCGACATCGGAAAAGACGAGGCGGTTGGAGCCAACGATGATATGGGGCCGGATATCGAGGGCGATGTAGATGCTGCCGCGATCATCGGAAAGCGCCACGCCGGCATCCAGGAGCTTGGCGGCAAGGCGGGCCCCGAGGGCATCGGCAAGCAGCGTGGCAGGCAGATGCTCATGCAACAGGAAGAAGCGGATGAGCGTATCCAGCTGGGAATTACCAGCGGTGCCGCGCGCCACCGCGGCAGGCTCACCGCGGTAGAGGGCCTCCGTAAGCTCCGGGCCCAAATGTCCCGCTAAACCATCGGTAGTAAAACCGGCCTGCGAAAAAGCCTCCGCTAGCTCTGGGGCAAGATCGCGCAGCGCGGCGGCATCGAAATGAGGGCCAAAGGACGTCATGCTGGGAGAAGATCCTTTCCAGTCGTGCTATTCATGCGGGTTATGCGCCTAATCGGAGGCAGTATCGTCATGGTCAATAACGGAATGCTGAGATTCGATTGCCTTGGAGCCACCGCGGGAAATCTGTTGGTTCTGATACTGCGAATATAGCTGACGATTCATCGCGGGTTTATAGACATTTTTATCCCGCTTGTCCTTCTTCTCACCGCGGCTATTGCCAATGACCACGGCAATCCACGGCAAAGGAAAGGTCACGCCCACGATAATCGCCGCGAGCAACCACCAATGCATGTACAAAAAGACCCCGGCAATGAGCAGGGACGGCACGCGCAGGAATTGGAAAAATCCGTACCACAGCTCCCGGCGCCTGCGATCTTGTGCGGGCGAGAGCTTGGCATCCGTGATGAGAAAACGTTCCTTTTTGCCAAACACTTAAACTACGCACCTCCCTGGAGCCCGCCGCGTAACCCTACAACAGGGGACGGGAAAGCCGGCGTTGGCGTGCGTAGAGTGTGCATGTTCTCCAAGGGTAGACGCATGACTCGCAAAGTTCGATGCTGATGCGGCAAAATGGGGTGCGTGACTACGACTACGAAGACAATTGAACGGCCAGATATTCGTGAAGACACTTCGACGACGGATAATGACACGCCGAAGTTCTTCCACTACGTCAAAAAGGATCAGATTCTTGATTCCGCGGTCAACGGCAAGTACGTCGTTGCCCTGTGCGGTGAGACCTTCCCGGTAACCAAACAGGCAAAGCCGGGCTCGCCGGTCTGCCCCGATTGCGAACGCGTTTTTAAGGGTCTTCGCCGCAAGTGAGGACGTTTAAGAAGACGAACCTCCGCGCGTGGCAGCAATCAGCCCTCGATAAATTCCTCGCCACCAAGCCACAAGATTTTATGGCCGTGGCGACCCCCGGTGCGGGTAAAACCACCTTTGCTCTGCGCATCGCAACGGAGCTCATGGAAGACCGCACGGTAGAGCGCGTCATCGTCGTGGTACCTACCGAGCACCTGAAGACGCAGTGGTCTGCCGCCGCCGCGCGGGTGGGCTTGGCCTTGGATCCTGCCTTCACGAATTCCTCTGCTGTTAACCCCAGCATGGATGGCATCGTGGTGACCTATGCCCAAGTGGGCATGCATCCCTTCAAGCATCGCGCCGTTGCCTCTGCGCGGCGCACGCTCGTGATCTTGGACGAGATTCACCACGCCGGCGACGCCAAAAGCTGGGGCGATGGCGTCAAGGAGGCCTACGACGACGTCAACCACCGCCTCGCGCTGACCGGTACGCCGTTTCGCTCCGATGAATCGCCCATCCCCTTTGTGCGCTATGAGGACGATGGGGAAGGACACAAGGTCTCGCGCGCCGACCACACCTACGATTACGGCGATGCGCTTGCCGATGGCGTCGTGCGCCCCGTCGTCTTCCTGTCCTACTCCGGCGAGGCGCGCTGGCGGGACTCCGCCGGGGAGGAGCACTCCGCGCGCCTGGGTGACATCATGAACGTGGAACAAACCGCGCGCGCCTGGCGAACCGCGCTCGACCCCAAGGGCGAATGGATCCCCGCCGTGCTGCAGGCGGCGCATACCCGCTTGATGCAGATGCGGCGCAATATGCCGGATGCCGGCGGGCTCGTGCTCGCTTCCGATACCACCACCGCCCGTGCCTACGCGAAAATCCTCAAGCAACTCTCCAATACCCCAGTCTCGGTCATTTTGTCCGATGACCCAGGCTCCTCGGACCGCATTCAAGAATTTGCGGACTCCACCGATGAATGGATGGTTGCCGTCCGCATGGTGTCCGAGGGCGTCGACGTGCCCCGCCTCGCGGTGGGCGTCTACGCCACCTCCGCGTCGACCCCCTTGTTCTTCGCCCAGGCAATCGGCCGCTTCGTGCGCTCCCGCATGCCTGGCGAAACCGCCTCGGTATTCCTTCCCTCCGTCCCCGTGCTCCTCGGCCTTGCAGAGCACATGGAAAAATCCCGCGATCACGTTTTGGGCAAAGAAAAGACGGAGAAAGAAGGCTGGGACGACGAGCTACTCGAGCAAGCAAACCAGAAAAAGACCGAACCAGATATGTTGGAAAAGTCTTATGAGTCCTTAGGCGCCGAAGCCGAATTCTCTGGCCTGCTCTATAACGGCTCGCAGTTTAATACCGGCGATATGACCTCTGATGAGGAAGCCGACTTCCTCGGCATCCCCGGGCTCCTCGACGCCGACCAGGTAAAAGACCTACTGCGCAAGAAGCAATCCGAGGAAATGGACCGCCGTGAGGCTGAGGAAAAGGCGCGCCGGGCTGCCGAGGCAGCCGAGGAACAGCGTCGCAAGCTCTACGGCACCCCGCACGCGCCGAAGCGTGGGGGACAGGCGGGTGCTGCGGGGGCGGCACCAAGCCTTGCCGGCTCCGATGCCGGAACGGTGGATGAAATCTCGGCGCTGCGCAAGGAACTCAACACCGTCGTGTCTATCACCGCGCAGCGCACCGGACGCCCGCACGGCGCCATTCACACCGAAGCACGCAAGGCCTGCGGCGGGCCGCCCACCGCGCTGTGCGACGCCGAGCAGCTTCGCGAGCGCATCGACTACCTGCGCAAGTGGTAAACGCTTCGAGAAGCGTCCGCTGAGTCTCAGCGGAGGTGCGCCGAACGTGCGTCTGAAAATGTGAACGGTGTAAATGTTTTTAGGAAGAGTAAGCTCGATATCATCCTGCCCGTAGGCCTTTGGCTTAAGAAGATCCAAGGAGATGGATGATGAAGAAGCTCATCAACTCGCCGGAAAACGTTGTTGCTGAATCTGTTGAAGGATTCGCGCAGGCACACAAAGACATCGTCACGCGTGCAACTGACCCTCTATTCGTAAGCCGCAAAGAGAAAAAGGAGAGCGGCAAGGTCGCCGTCGTTTCTGGCGGCGGTTCGGGACACGAGCCGCTCCACGCGGGATTCGTTGGCCATGGCATGCTCGACGCTGCTGTTCCCGGTGCGATGTTTACCTCACCGACGCCGGATGCGATTCAAGCAGCAACCAACGCCGTCAATACCGGCGCGGGCGTGCTTTACATTGTTAAGAACTACACGGGGGACGTCCTCAACTTCGATACGGCGGCTGAACTCGCCGAGTTTGATGACATTGAGGTCAGCCAGGTCATCGTAGATGACGATGTCGCCGTTGAGGACTCAACGTATACCGCTGGCCGCCGCGGCGTGGCTGGAACCCTTCTCGTGGAGAAGCTGGCGGGCGCGGCCGCCGAGCGAGGCGATGACCTTGCTGCCGTTACTGCTGTCGCAAAGAAAGTAGTGGAGAACACTGCCACTATGGGGGCAGCATTGTCTGCGTGCACCGTGCCCCATGTGGGAAAGCCCTCCTTTGATTTGGGGGAGGACGAGGTCGAGTTGGGCGTCGGTATTCACGGTGAACCCGGCCGGAAAGAAATCCCGATTGTTTCTGCTGACGACGTAACGGATCACCTGCTGGATCCCATCCTGGCGGACCTTAAACTGAGTGAAGGCGAGCGCACCATCGTTGTGGTGAACGGCATGGGAGCTACGCCTGCTTCGGAACTCTATGTGGTCTACCGCCGTGTGGCTCAACGTCTCAAGGACGCGGGCGTGACCATCGAGAGATCACTCGTGGGTGACTTCGTTACTAGCTTGGATATGGCGGGTTGTTCTGTCACCGTGATGCGCGCTGATGATCAAGATATTGCGCTGTTCGACGCCCCCTGCCACACCGCCGCTCTACGCAAAGGAATGTAATCATGACTAACCTTTCAACTGTTTGGGCACAGGACTGGATGAAGAACTGTGCTGCAGCCGCCCATGACCATCGTGATGAGCTCATCGAGCTAGACCGTGTGATTGGTGACAGCGACCATGGTGAAAACGTCGACCGCGGTTTCCGTGCCGTGGTGGACAAGGTTGCTGCCGAAACCACTGAAGACGGCTCGACCGTTGTGGACGTGCTCAAGCTCACCGCCAAAACTCTGATGTCCACTGTTGGCGGTGCCTCCGGGCCTCTGTTGGGCACCGCGTTCTTACGTGCTGCTAAGGCAGCCGGCTCTGGTGATCTCGATGCCTCTGCAGCGGCTGCAGTTATCGAAGCCGCCGCTGAAGGAATCACCTCGCGAGGCAAGGCCACGGAGGGGGAGAAGACGATGGTTGATGCTTGGGGTCCTGCTGCCCGTGCTGCCCGTGAAGCAGCAAATGCCGGACGCAGCCCAGCTGAGGTTCTGCGCGCGGCTGCCGAAGTCGCAGCCGAAGGCGCCGAGGCTACCATCTCAATGGTGGCGACGAAGGGACGTGCCTCCTATCTGGGAGAGCGATCCGTAGGGCACAAGGACCCAGGTGCGGCGTCCACCGCGCTCTTTCTAGCAGCGGCTGCCGACGCAGCCTCGAGCGCAGTGACTGAAGACAGCGGCAACAACAAAGCAGAGGAGGCTTAGACGATGCCACAACCACACGTTGGCCTCGTACTCGTTTCTCATTCGGCCAAACTTGTCGAAGGTCTCGCGGAACTCGCAGCCCAGATGGCCTCGGACATCACCATCCGCACAGCTGGTGGACTCGAAGACGGGGGAATTGGAACCTCGTATGACCTCATCGAATCTGCCATCAACGACCTCCTAAGTCAGGAGCTCGGTGTGGTTGTTCTCACTGACTTAGGCTCAGCCACGATGACAGTGGAGTCTGTACTGGAGTTCCTAGAAGATGATCCGG
>NZ_JBEHFV010000026.1:0-35170 GCF_040225855.1 Corynebacterium sp. KPL2850 | reverse complement strand
TCTCGCCATAGTAGTCATTCTGGTTCATCTCCTTATGCGGGTTAGGTTCCCACACACAAACCATTAGACACTCTCGCAGTGAAAGCGAGTCCGACGTAGCTCGGGTTCACGGTGCTGGTATGGGATTGGCACAAAAAGTAGCACCCAACAGCCCGTACTTTGTCGCCACTCATACCGATGCCGAGGGCGGGCATGTCCACAACCACATCGTGGTTTTAAATCACGATTACTCTACGGGGAAGGGTGCGCCGAAAAAGCTCAAGCACCACCCGTCGATGCGCAAGGCTAACGACGAGGTGATGCGTGACTTAGGCATGGAGGTCGCCAAGCAAGACGAGATACACCTGACCCCGGTGGAGGCTCACGCCGTACGGCAGGGCCGGTCTATTGATCCGGCGCCTTTGGACGAAATCACTAACGACAACTGGCGGCATACACTGCGCGCGCACGTCATGGAGTTAAGTGAAGATCCGGCGGTCGAGACGATGGAGGACTTTATGGACAAAAGCCTCCTCCATAACGTCTCGGTTCGCTCGCGAAAAGGTCGTGGCAAGAACAAAGACAAGACGTATCTGACCTACGCCCTGGTCGACGATGACGAAGTCCCTTTGAAGGTTAATAACCGCAAGTGCTCAGAACGTGCCTCCAAGCTAGGCACAGATTTTCAGTATGAGGGCATACAGCAAATCCTGCAGAAAAAGCAGCAGGCCAAACAGCAACAAAAAGAAGCCCACGCAGCTTTTAGGGCTGCAGAACAGCAACAAGAAAGGTTAGACGATGAAAAATCCATTTCACAGCAAGAATCCCGCGCCGCAGCAGCAGAAGGTAAGCGAGACGCAGAACGCAAGCACCGACTCGCTACAGCAGCAGCACTTATCGAAGAAGGAGAAACTGCAGGCGGATCTGCAGACGAAGCAGGCCATCGAAGGACTGCAGAATGGGCAAAAGAAGCTCGAACAGGACTTGAAGAAGCTGGAGGAGACGAGCAGCCAGTGGCCCCAGGAGATCCAGAACGATCTGCAGGAGCTGCGCAACGACAGCAACGAGCAAGCGAGGGCACTGGAGCGCCTGGCCCAACAACAGAAGACGCAGGGGCTGGAGCTGCGCAACCAGGCAACCATCCAGGAGGCAATGGAGCGCGCCGACGCGATGTATCACCGCCTGCTGCACGTAGTAAGCAAGATGAGCGAGGCCGCAAGGAGCATCCAGACCAGCATCTTCGAGTCCGTCCAGCAGATGCTCAAGAGCCAGGAGGAGATGCGCAAGCACCTGGAACTGCTGGTGAAAATCAAGACGGACATTCACCTCGACGCCGAGCAAATAAAGCAAATCGCCGAGCCAGTCAGCGCCGAAATGAGGCAGTACGTCGATACGTCCTTGGAGAAGTTCAACGAGAAGATGATCAAGACGCTGGAGACGACTTTGAGCCAGAGTTTTAGCGAGTATTCTGCAGCACAGGAGGAGGCTGTGCTGCGCCAGGAGGCTGCAGCCGAGCGCACTGAGCAGGCTACACAGCAGGCCGAGCTGGCTGCAGAGCAGGCTTTAGAGGCTGTATCTGCCCAGGAGGCTAATCGCGGTTGGCAGCAGCAGATGCTTACCACGCTGGGGACAGTATCGCTGCAGGCTGCATCGGTTATTCTCGGTGCCTTCGTGTTCCTGGGCCCAATAGCCGCTATCCTCGGATTGTCGGGTACGCCGGGCTTTATGCAGTGGCTTACTGATTTCGGCTCTCAGGGCGCAGGACAGGCCTTCTTAGCTGTACTTATTGCTATCTGCGGCATCGCCTTTACAGCAGTGCTCATGGCAGTCACGTACCGCCTTGTCGACGGTGCGCTCAAGGAGCGCAAGGGTGAGGAGGCCTTAAGCAACATGGAGGACTCTATACAGCTGAGCAGGGCACGCCGCAGGGGCGATGATGTCTATATGGAGACGATAAGGGCGCAAGCACAGCGTAAATTAGACAAAGAGCGTCGCCAGGACGAGGCATAATTAATGAAAACAAGTGAAAACATGGCGGTGGTCTCGGAGACCTCCGCCACGGATTTATCGAACAAAGAGGGTGAAACCGCAGGTCAGACCATTCGAACATTTTCAGGCCATAGTATTTTGAGGCTTTTGGACGTTTGGCCGGATTTGATCTACAGCGACTAGAGATATGAGTCTATAATGGAGATATTACCACAAACGAGAAGCAATAGCAAGGGGTAGCAGGGGTATCTGCTACCCCATTTCTGCGCGCTCTAAAGCCCGATACAGGGTTGGACGCGAGACATTAAAGCTGCGGGCTACGGCAGCATACGATAAGCCCTCGTTGAGCATAGTGCGTGCTGCACGCTTGCCACCCCCTCAAGGCACATCGCGAGGCGTGGGCGTTATGGCTTATCAGTCTCTGTTAGTTCCTGGACCAGTCTCCGAACTTTATCTTCCCTTTTTTTCGAAGTTGCTGATCACGATCCCGAAGTCCTCGAGAGTGCGATCTTCTGGGTCATCGAGATTACGCGGCTTACCAGTCACTGGGTCGACTCGATAAGGACTTACCGGGTGCCGATCTAGATCAGCAGGTTCGACATTCCGTATCTGGTAAATTGTATTCCAAAAACCACGAATAGCTGCGATACACCGCTTGCGTGCGGTGCTGGGGCGAATCTCTTGAGAGCGCAGTCTGGAATCAATCCTCGTCAGCTTACGTTCCAGTTTCCCCCACGCTTCGAATTCTTGCCCTAATTTTTTCTCGCCATCATTAACGATCATTACCGGTCCTTTCCAATACTCTGTAGATTGTCGGCCGCGAGACACCGAATGTCCTGGCTACTGCACTAATGGTCTTGCCGCCGTCGATGAGTTCTTTTGCGACTTGCGCCTGCTCTTTGCTGAGCTTCGGTTTCGGGCCAGCGACTCGGCCCTGCGAGCGAGCATGCGCCACACCTTCGCGGGTGCGCTCGATAAGCAGATCACGCTCCCACTCGGCAAGGCTAGCCATGACGTTGAGGACTACCTTGTCAGCTGGCCTAGACGTATCGAGTGCGGGTTCTAACACTTTGACGTTGATGTCGCGCTCCGCCAGGTCAGCGATAGTGTTCACGGTATCCACGAGGCTGCGGCCCAGCCTGTCCAGTCGGGTCACGATCAGCGTGTCGTCGGTGCGCATGTACGCCAGCGCGTCCTCAAGTCCGGGCCGCTGCCATTTCGTACCGGAGATGGTGTCCGTGTAGATGTGCTGGGGGTCGCATCCGGCGTCCACAAGGGCTTCGCGCTGGATATCGAGCGACTGCTCTTGCTTTGACGTGGAGACACGTGCGTAACCGATAAGCATTGCTACTTAGACACCTCCCTTTGATCTTGGGAGTTGAGCATCTGGTCGATTCCGTAATCGAATCCTCGCTGCCTTACAGCGTTCATCGCCTTGTCAGCCTCTTCTTTGGTCCGGATAAAGGCTTTACCTGCATCGATCATCGCCTCGGCTGCGCTCCAATTTTCTGGAACGGGGATGAGTAGATCGCGAACGTGGTTGGGTTCTAGATGCTGCTGGACAGACCCGTATTCATTAATCAACATCTGGAGCGTGGCGTTCTCGGAGAGAAGGAATGCCGCTACATAAGCCCGCAATTCTGGAGACTGAATCCGAACTCGGATCATGTCATCGGAAACGATCTGCCCGTCCATGACACTGGAAACGTAGGCGAGCCGGCCGATGGAACCCGAACGTGTGAGAAGTAGATCCCCCTCGTGCACGGTTACAACTTCGTAGTCCTTTTTCTGCTTCGCAGAGGCTTTCGTGAGGTCGATCAGCTTTGCCGAGTCCCGCTTGTCCTGGAGCATGGCGGACGGAGTGAAATAACCCACAACGTGCTCACCATCGGCGACATTTTTGACAATGACGTTCTCTGTCTTGAGACGAGGACCCTTGAAGATAGCAATTCCAGGTTCCAGCTGTCCGATAGTCGAAACCTCCCACCCCGGGATCTCATCGAACTCTCGAATCTTGGCGATCGATTCGTTGAGGTGTGGCGAATAGAACTGCGGGTTGATATTTAACCGGTCGTCGATCTCGCTGCGTTTTATTGCATAGCGGAACTGGGAGGGCTTGAGGGAACCTCTCTTAAATGCGTGGAAGTCCGAGACGATCTCATCAAGATCTTGGTCAAGCTGATCGGTAGTGACACCGTCAGCACTCATCACGAAGATCGGTTCGCCCTCCGAGGTTTGACCAACTTTTTGAGAAGCAGCCATGTAGATGTCGTAGTCTTCATCATCGGGCCAAGTCTCATCATCCGTCTTCTTGGTGAGGAAGATTACACAGGTTCTCACGCCAGTATCAGGCTGGAAGGAATCCTTGTGCAGCGTCACAACCGCATCGAGACGAGCTTTCTCGAACAGCATCTGTCGAGCTTTGAGGGATTGGGCAGTATCAAGGAAGGCTTTGGGCATAACGATGCCCATACGACCGCCTTCAGCCAGCCAATCGAGGCATCTTTCAAAGAACAGCAGCTCAGGACTTTGCTGGGTGAGTATCTCTTTCGTCGGCGTGCCAGTCGACTTAGACAACAACTCGCGTTGAGCCGTTTCAAAGTTGGCAAGAATCTCGGGATCTGTGATCCTCGCATCCCCCTGACCGGCAAACGGTGGGTTCGTAAGAATCACTTTGGGTGCGCCCTGTGATGCGCGAGAAATGATCCACGGGTCCAGCTCTTTGTATGGACGCAACGAATCCCCGTGCGTCATTCCAGCATGTCCATCTCCGTTGAGAAGCATTGCTGTCTTCGCCAACTTAACCAGTCGGGGGCTAATCTCAATTAAGAAGACATCGTTTTTGGCTGCATCGAGTTGCCGCTCTCGTTGAGGACTGACAGGTGCGGTGGTGTTGAGCACCTTTTGGCGAACATGCCGGAAAGCTGCGGTGACGAATCCGCCCGACCCGCCAGCCGGGTCGAGAATCTTTTCGCCCACCTGCGGGTCGATCATTCGCACCATTGCAGAAACGATGAGTCGGTTCGTGAAGAACTGTCCCCTCTGACGCTTAAGGTTCTGGTGCGTGTACTGCTCGTAGGCCGCGCCCATGATGTCCCAGTCATCTGCGTCCGAATAACTAGCGACCAGTGACCAGGGTTGGAGAACGGTAATCGCTTCGACGATTGCGGAGTCGGGCACTTCAATCTTTTCGCCCTTAGGAAAGACTTCTCGGTGCCGTTCTGCGAAGTTCCCAAAAAGGCGGCGCACTCGTTTTGCAGCGGCAACCCGGCCTTCTTGCGACTCGTACTCGTCCTGAGTGATGTAGAATTGGGGGTATTCGCCCGGTGAGGATTCATCCTCGATCTTGGCCAGGAGAATACGAACCATGTCCATGGTGATGTCGTAGTCGTAATTCTCCATGCCCCGCCCATAGAGCTTGCTGTTGCACAGACGAAACAATCTGCGAATGTCGTGAGGCCGGTCTAGCTCGTCTTTACGCCTGCGCCCGATAGCACCCCAATTCTCATCCGCGCGCGGGATCTCGGTTACCGGCACCAATGAGTGCTGCTCACGATCCACCCGGTAGAACTTGGTGTCGGCCGAATCACCTTCGGTTCCGTTCGTCCAGACACCGCCCGGGGCATTTGTCGAGAAAATGTAGCTAACGAGCTGGGCATACCCCGATTTTTCGTCAGGCTTTTTACATTCGACTACCAAAGTGATCTTGCCTTGATCACGCTTGGCCGCAGCCACGTTCGTGTTGTAAACGACGATATCAGCCCTCACGGGGCGCCCGTCAGCGCCAGTAATCTCTTTACTTCCGTGATAAATCGGTACCTCACGACGAATGCGCTTAGCGGGGTAGTCATACTCATTGATGAGAGTCGCGATAAATCCTTGACGGACCGCTTCTTCCGGGGTTGCCCGCAGCAGGGCACCATCGGTCAGGCAAACGAATTTACCCTCCTCGTTAATCATCGGTTTGACGTGAGGTCGTTGTCGTGCGGTTGCCACCGTCTTCTCCATTGCTCGCAATCGGCCGATCTCGTACACGCCACTACCGCATGCCGTCATCCAACGGCAACCAGGTCAATTGCATATACGGGATCGCTGTACACAATACACAGTGTAACACAATTGCAACATTAGCGATATCGTACAGCGAAACTTATTTTGTCTACTGCTTCCAGCTAATTTTCACGCGCTGTGGGTCGAACACCTTTGCACCGAGCCTGCCAGGCTGGATGTGAATGTCCATCATTAATCGAGTGAGTCGACGTTTATCCTCAACAGAAGCGCCGCCCCACCACTCTGCAAAGTCGGGCCCGTCTGCAAGTTCCACAGCGAGCGGATCTGCGTCAAGGTTAGTCGTTAGCTCACGCATATCTTCATCTAAGCCCGAGATCTGAGCTTCAACCTTTTTCGACATGCGCACGAATGTGGACATGTCAATATCTTCATTAAGGGCAGCGTCCTCTATCTGCTCACGCTTAGCCAGAAGCGCATTTTTCTGCCCTGTCAGGTTTTGCAACTGCTCTGTAAGGGTATCGTCCTCTGGTGTTAATGCTTTCTGAATTACAGCTACGGCATCAGGCTGCTCCATGCGTTTAAGAATGGCGGCCTCTATTAGGTTGTCAACCTCAGCGCCGATGGACACATGTGTGCCACCAGGCTCCGATCTTTTGCATGTGTAGTAGCGGCGAGGCTTTCCGTTCTTGCTCCTCCGATTACGCGCGTACATTGGAGCTCCGCACGTACAGGTCAGGACAGATGCGAGAAAATGCCGGGGAGCATTGCCACTATGTGAGCGCCGACGAGCCGGATCACGCAAGATAGCGTCGAGTTTTTCTCCGGTCGCTTCGTCAATGACGGCAGGCCAGTTGCCCTTTCCGATGATCCGGCGATCTTTCACGAGACGGTGGCCGGTCTCGGGATCAGTCGGGTTAAAGGTGCTTAGGCCTCGCACACGGGGATTAAGCAGGATGTCTCTCAGCGTCGGCGCTGTCATGGGCCGCCCGGATGTGGCCGTCAAACCGCGCGCATCGAACACGTCGCGGACAGTTTCACGCAGCGTCTTGCCCGCGATGACCATCGCGGCGGCGTCGAGGATAGCTTGGGCTTCTTCGTCGATGATGGTCACGGCGTCGGTGTCGTAACCAAACATGCGTCGCCCACCTGTTTTGGGCCGTCCGGTACGCGCACGGTCTTCGTATGCAGCGCGAATTCGAGCAGCCCTGTCGATTGATTCCTGCTCGGCGATGAGGCCAAGGATAACGATGGTAAGACGCGACGCAGGGTCTGAAGGGTCAATGTTGTAACCACGGTTCGCTTTAACGGTGACGTTGTACTTTTCGCAAAGCTCGAATAGGGCAAGCGTGTCCTTAGTACGGCGGGTCAACCGGTCGAGTGCGTAGACATAGACGACGTCGACCTCACGGTTCTCAATTGAGTGGATCAGTTTGTTGTATTCAGGTCGATACTCACCTGAAAAGGCGGAGACGTTGTTGTCTACGTAGGTGGCAACCACCTCCGCCTCGTCAGCATCGGCCTGTTTGGTGGCGAGATGGATCTGTCGTTTTACACCGGCCTCTTCCTGCTTATCTAGTGATATACGCGCATAGATTGCAGCACGCCGCGTAGTCATTGTTGCCATGCAGCTATCGTACCCCATTTCCTAACTCTGGATTACCACTACCCGTTGCTCCGATGCACAGGCCATGTGGACCCATTCCCCCATGCGCGGATTCTTTGAGATCCACGGTCACCGGCTGCCCAATGGAATCGATGCCGATGGGCACCATGAGCCGCGAGGCGCCATCGCGTCCGTGCCACATGCCGCTAGCGGCCAACTCATCCACGCCGCTGTAGCCGAGCAGCCCCAGCAAATCATTGCCCCGGCGCCCAGAGGTGCTATCGGGTCGGCGAAAGACCGCCATCCGGCGGGCCATAATCGTGGCCGCGGCAGTGCCCAAATAATCGGGTGTACCCAGTTCTTCCACGCCCGCGGCCGTGACCGCCTGCAGGGTATCCGCCGCAACGAGGCACAAGCCTTCTTGTTCCGCACGCAGGCTCAACGCGGACGATGGTGCACCGCCTAGTTCAATGACAGTGGTATAAGAATCGCCGTGGAAGAATTCTTCGGTGCCGGTGGTCAGGAGGGCATCGACAAGCACAATGCGAAACCGCGCCTTGTCTGGCTCCCGGGTATGCGGCAGCCATTTTAGCCACTCCCACTCGCCGCCGATGGCCTCGATTCCGATGGTCTCGGGACCGTGCGCCAGGGCTAACTGCATGACGAGGGCGCGCACCGTATCGCGGGCATTATCGCCGGTAAAGGATAAAAACCTAAAGGCCTGCAATTGGATAACCACCGGCATATCGGGCACGGTGCCCACCGCCTTGATGGCCTGGCGCATGCTCACCGCGCAGACCGGGTCCAGGTCCTCGGTCGCGCCGGAATCCGGCACGTTGATGGGTGTGCACAACGTGGTGGGACCGGTGCCCACGCGCACCTCCAAGGCATCCGGATCATCGGGCCCGCGCTCCCACATGCGCCGCGAGCCCACCAACGGTTCCAACCCCGCAGGATCCGGGTGCCGGTATAGCTCGTGCGCGCGCTGCGCACCGGCATTATCCAGGGCCTTTTCCCGCAGCGCCTTAATGTGGCGCAAGTAGGTCCGCCGGGTTTCATCCGGGTCCTGCCCGCTATTTTGTGGCCCAAACATCATGGCCATGCTGGCCAGCATCATGAGTGGAAACATCAGGGATACCGGGCTGATATGCCGCGAGTCGCCCGCGCCCAGCACCATCAGCACCACCATGCCCAGCATGGCGGCGATCATCACGATGGGCAGCAGCAAGCGCACCAAGGGCACCGGCTGTGGGCGCACCGCTTCCGGCACTTCCTCTGCCTCGATGGTGCCGGTGGGAAGCGGCGGTGGCGCGTCCCTGAGCGGCACGGTCAATGGTTCCACGATGTGGGTTTCCCCGATCCCAAGCATGGGTAAAATCCTCCCCCGATCCACGCGCTTAGCGCTCTTGGCCCCCTGCCAAGATTCCCCGCGCTGCGGTGGACACGACGCCACCAGTAAGCCACAATATGTGGCATTGGGCAAGGGGGACGCCCACAATCTTTAGACAATTCGGGGGAATTATGACCGCTCCAACGGCGCATCACCTGCGCCTTACCATCCGCATCCACGCAGATTCCTTCCACAAGGAAGCAGACGTGGCATTGCCGTTAAGCTCCAGCCTCGGCGAGCTCATGGCAGAACTTACTGACCTTGTCGATGCACCCGCGATCGACTCACCCTGGCGCGCCAGTACGGCCTCTGGACGCACCATCGACCTCACCGCACCGCTTGCCGCCACGCCGCTTGCGGAGGGCTCCATCCTGGTGCTCGCCCCGCGCGAGGAGCGCCCCGCGCCCGTAATCCGCGACGCCGCCGAATCCCTCGCCGCCCAGAGCCACGACGACACCACCTCCGCCATTCCCATCGTCTGGGCGTGGGCTGGGCTTGCCGCGGCCTTCGCCGTCGCGTGGGTACTCTCACTTCCGGCGGTGGCCTGCGCCGGGCTCGCCATCGCGGCCTTCGTGCTCGCCCTGTGGACGCGGGCGCTATCGCTTGTCATGCTCACCCTAGCGGCAGGGGCGGCGAGCGGTTGGGCGCTTATTTCGCCCGCGCTTGCCGATGCCCCCTATGCCGCCCTCACCACCAGCGCCACCCTGCTCGCGGCGTTATTAGCCTGCCACCTCACCCGGTTAAGCACGGTACGCATGACCTCCGGCGCGCTCACCATCGCCGGGTTATTACTCATCGCGGCCGTAAGCTATCTGCTTCCTGGACTGAGTGGCAATTCGGGCATCGGCACGAGCCACGGCACCGCCGCGGCCGCGGGCATCATTATCGCGGGAGTCATTTTGCTTGCCACCGCTCCCGCGCTGACCATCGCCACCGCGGGGCTCAAGGTGCCGCAATTGCCCACTGCGGGCCAAGACCTCGCCGTCTCGGATGAGCGCCAGCCCGATGTGGACGATCGCGCCATCCGCGCCGGGTATGCCTACGAGGGCATCTGCTGCGGAATCGCGCTTTGCCTCATACCGGCCCTCATCGCGCTTAGTTTCACCGGCACCGGCACCCTCGTGGCCACGGACGGGACCGTGGGCGAGGCGGGATCCGCCGCTACCATCGGTTCTCGCATCGCCGTGCTTTTCGGAACCGGTTTAACCGGGCTCGGCTTCGTCCAAGCACTCTGCGTCTCTGTTGCCGGAACGGTGGTCATGCACGCCGCGCGTCACGGGCGCGTGCTTGCCAGCTGGGCGCTCATGCTCGTCGCCATGGTTGCCTGCCTCACCGCCTGCCTGTGCGCCGTGCATGCGATTGCCGCGGACGGGCTTGCCGGCGCTTGGGCGCCGACGGTGGTCGCCGCTCTCCTGCTTGCCGCGATGCTAAGCGCCCCACTGTGGACGGCCAAAATGAGCGAGGTGGAGCCAACGACCATCGCCTGGTTTGAACGCCTCGAGTCCCTCACCATCGCCGCCTGCCTGCCGCTTGCCGCGCACCTCGCCGGGATCTTCGAGCTCATTCGGGGGCTGGGATAATGCACCACACCCGCTCGCGTTATTCTTCCGCACAGCCTGGTTTCAACGGCAGTTCAAGGCTTGCTGCTTGTGTCATCACCGCGTGTGTCCTCGCCGGTACCGGCGGCTTCATCACAGCAGCTCCCACCGCTCCCATCGCGAGCGCGCGGGAACCGGACCGGGAATGCGCCACGGCGCATCCTTCTCCCCTAGCGCCAGAACCTTCCGCAGACCAGCGCGCCTACCGCTCCCAGCTGCATTCCTTTGCCACTGGCGAGGGCATAAAGGTAGCCGTCATCGATACCGGCGTTGCCCACCACGATCAGTTGCCAAATCTCACCGCAGGCGCGGACCTGGTCACTCCGGAAGAACCGGATCCGCACCGGGATTGCGACCTGCACGGCACCGTTGTAGCCGGCATCATTGCTGGGCACGATATTGGCATCGCCCCGCGCGCTGAGATCCGCGCCATCCGCCAAACCAGCGCGCATTATCGCCACTACGATGGCACGGCCGGTGAGTCCGACGAGGACAGCACCACCGGCTCGCTCGACACGCTGGCCCGCGCCATCGAACATGCCGTGGAGGACAACGCCCGGGTGATCAATATTTCCGTGGTGTCCTGCGTTCCAGAGAAGACCGCACAGCGCATCGATAGCTCCCGCTTAGATGAGGCGCTCAGCCATGCAGAAGATACCGGCGCGGTAGTCATCGCAGCCTCCGGCAATATTTCCTCCGGCACCTGTGAAGAAGGCGATCACGTCTTTCCCGCTGATTCACCGACCGTTTTATCCGTTAGCGCCCAAGAGGATGCCCACGCACTCGCCGAATACTCGCTCACGCCCGTCGATGGCCCACAACTATCCGCCCACGGCTTCGTTCCTTTAGCGCTAAACCCCGCCGGTGGTTGGGCAGACGGAAAGAACCAGCAGGATTCCTTGGCACAGTTCCACGGCACCTCGTTCGCGGCTCCGGTGGTTAGCGGCACCGCCGCTTTATTAGCCGAGCGCTACCCAGAAGCCAGCGCCGCCGATATACGCCAACGGCTCCTCTCTGCCGGCGAGCCCGGCAACGGTTTCATCGATCCTCTCGCCGCCCTGACCCATATCGATGGCGAATATGCCGCACCCACGCGCGATCTGACCATCCAAACCTCCAAAGAGGAACACTCCCCGGCAGCGAGCCGAACCGGCTGGGTGTTCGGCGGGTTAGTCCTGCTGCTGACCGGCCTGGCGGTTGCCCGCGGGCTACGCCGACCCAAGTCGGCGTAAGGCGGAGTAGGCCGGGGTAGGTTCTACGGCTTGTGCTGTTCGTCGCGAGCGCCGAGCGCGGCGTGGGCCAGCACCGCCTAGTGGCTGACCTGCAGAGCTTCGTCTCGGTCCAAGCGCGAAGCCTCTGGCAGTAGCCGGATGATTTCCCACGGAACTTCCGCCCCAATACCGGTGCCGAGGGCCTCCAAGAGTTCCTTATTGTCCACCGCATGGCGCTGCCCCGTAGGGGAGACAACGTGATAGCCATGCCCGGTATCCACGCCAACTCCTCCTGCCGATAGCCCACCAAAACGATCCGCTATGCCCTCTCCGGCGAGCGCTACCGTCCCGGGGTTCTCGGTGACCATCGCTGCGCCACCGTCGCTATCGGCGCACATCCAGCCCTCATCTGGGCCAACGAAGTCGAAGGTGGTGGCGGGCAGGCGGAAGTTTAAAGGGCCATCGGCAAGCGCGCCTACCTCTTGCGGCGAAGCTTCTTTGCGCGTCGCGCCGTAGCTAACCAGCATGTCTGCCTGGGTGGCGGAGAGCTCGGCCACGCCCTCGTCTGTCCGGGCCCACTGGCCCTGCCCGGTAGCCATGATGTCCGGCAGCGGATCGGGAAACGTCAGCGGCGGCTGCTCCGCAAAGGCATTGAGCAACTCCGCAGGGACGGGCCACGCATGGGTGCTCCCGTCTATGCCAATCCCGCGGCGGATGACCCGGCCCTCCGTGCTCTGCGCATCGGGCAAGCGCACCCGCCCGTCCGCGGTGAGCAGCCACTGCGCACCATCCGTTTCTGCGAGCGCGGCGCGCTTCTCCTCAAAGCCCTCCTGCGGCGGATCCGCCACCACGATGACCTCTTCTTGGGCTACCTGTTGGCCATCGATGCTGGTGGGATTATCCGCAGGCTGCTCATCATGTCCGGCAAGGCACGCCGCCCACGAGCGCTGCGGTGTCTCGCCCGGTGCGGCCAAATAGCCGGGCGCATCCGAAATCCCCACGGGCGTGCCCAACGAGGCCTCGCGCAAATGCTCGTCCCCAATGGTCTGCGCCTCGGCCGCCTCGCCGGCGATGATCCGCGCGGAAGAGAGGTTGTAAACGGGGTGGTACGTATCGTTGACGTCCACGAAAAGCTGCCCCTGTTCCGAGCGGACGATGGGCGCATCCCCTGGTTGCGGGCTCGGCTGCAACCAGGCCAAAAGGCCAGAGCCGGCCGCCAAAAAGGCCACTCCTACTCCGCCAAACATCATCGCTTTGCGGCGGCGGGCCAGCGGATCGTGGATCATGCGCGTATCGCCCAACACGAGACCGTGTTCCACGCGGCGGCGCAAAAATTTATGGCCCGAGACTTGGGCCTTGGTCGTTGGCAATGGACGTGCCATGAATTTCCCCCGAAAATTCCCCGAAAGTCTAAATAAACCCAGGCTTCAGGCTAGCGTAGGCGCCACGGCCCTGCCACTTGGCAGCGCGGGGTTACTCAACGGTGCGCTTTTCCCGCGTCACATCAGCCCGCGCGGACATTCCGCCCGGTTTCGGGTAATCCACCTGGACTAAGGACAGACCCTTCGCCGGCGCCACCGGGATGCGGGAGGAGCGTTTTGTCTCTTGTAGCAAGGCCGCGGCAAAGTCGACGTCCCTGCGGCCTTCGCCAACGATTAAGCAACAACCTACTAAGGAGCGGACCATCGACCAACAGAATGCATCCGCGACTACGCGGACTTCAAAGAGCTGCGGTTCCTCCGGCGTCGATACATCCCGCCAGCTAAATTCCTGTAATTCGCGAATGGTGGTGGCATTCGGCTTGGCCTTGCAAAATGCCGCAAAATCGTGCAGACCCACCAGTGCGGTGGCTGCATCCTGCATGGCATCGATATCTACCGGTTTAAACCATTCGGCCGTATCGCGCGCCCGAGTCGGCAGCGCACCCCGCTGGCTGGTGGTTATCCGGTACACATAATGCCTGCGCAGCGCGGAGAATCGGGCATCAAAACCCTTTGGCGCGAATTCGCAGCCGTGTACCCGAACGTCTTCCGGCAACAGCTTTGCAAGCCTGCGCACCAACTTCCCCGGATCATTTGCTACGGACCGTTGCTCCAGCATCTCCAGCGGCACATCCACGTGCGCCACCTGCCCGCGCGCATGGACGCCCGCATCAGTACGCCCGGCCACCGTCAGCGGTACCTCCGTGCGAGCGATCATTGCCAGCTGCTCCTCGAGCACGCCCTGAACGGTGCGCAGTCCGCCCTTTTGCTTGGCCCAGCCGTGGAAATCGGTGCCATCATAGGCCAGATCCAACCGGAGCCGAACGAATCCTTCCGCTGGTCTCTCATATGAGATCGGTGCTGCTTCAGTCATGGTGAACCTAATGCTACCGGAGGCATCGGCGGGTTCCCGAAATGTGCAACCTCTCCTGCTACACCTCCCCTGTTCGTTTTGAGCAGAAAATGCAATATCTGAGGGCCACATTTGCTCAGTTTTCGCAGAGGAGGTTGCGCAGAGGAGGATGCACATAGGAGCTTGCGCATCGGAGGTTGTGCCTAGGGCGCCAAGAAACGGAGAGTGCGTGGTCTGCTGCATGGCGGAGCGGGACGAGGGAGCGGGACGAGGGGGCGGGACCAAGTACCTGAGGTTCCAAGTTCAAAACGACAAAAGCCACCTCCCCGTCTCTTCGTAAAGAGAATGGGAAGGCGGCGATTGTGCGCTACTTCTGCGAGTAGGAACTGCAATCCACGCACGGCGTTAGGTCCGGCGCGGATTCAGTGGCCGAGGGAGATTACTTCTCCTCGGACTCCTCAGCAGCGGTGTCCTCGGCCGGAGCCTCGGTCTCCGCAGCCTCGTCTGCCTGAGCCTCTTCAGCCTCAGCGGCCTTGGAAGCGGCAGCGCGGGTAGCGCGGTTAGCCTCGGAGGTCACGGTCTCCTCAAGAACGAGGGAGATCTGGGACATCGGGGCATTGTCACCGGTGCGGTTGTCCAGCTTGATGGTGCGGGTGTAGCCACCCTCACGGTTCTCAAAATTCGGTGCAACCTCGTCGAACAGGTGGGAAACAACATCCTTACGCGGGATGAGCTTCAGCACTGCGCGGCGGTCAGCGATTGTGCCGGACTTAGCCTTGGTGATGATCTTTTCGACGTACGGGCGAAGAACCTTCGCCTTGGCATCGGTGGTCTTGATGGCGCCGTGCTCGATCAGGCTAGCTGCCAAGTTGCTCAGCATATGAGCTTGTTGCTTGGCGGAGCCACCGAGACGGGCACCCTTCTTCGGGGTAGGCATTGTTTACTCCTCGTGTGCGGTAAAAGTTGAGCGCGCGGCAACGAGTGCCGCAGTTCAGGGTGATTCTTTACTCGGAATCGTCCGCAGCCGGATCCTTGAAGTCACCGGTTTCTGCGTCGTAGCCCTCGAGCTGGGTGGGGTCGAAGTCCTCAGGGGTGTCCTTCAGAGCAAGGCCCAAGTTAGCCAGCTTGATCTTAACCTCATTAATCGACTTCTGACCGAAGTTGCGGATATCCAGCAGGTCGGACTCGGTGCATTCTGCAAGCTCGCCGACGGTGTGGATTTCCTGACGCTTCAGGCAGTTGTAGGAGCGAACGGAGAAGTTCAAGTCCTCGATAGGCATGCCGTAGGCGGCGATGTACTCGGTCTCCTGCGGGGAGGGACCAATCTCGATGCCTTCGGCTGCGTTGTTCAGCTCGCGTGCCAGGCCGAAGAGTTCGACCAAGGTGCCGCCGGCAGAAGCCAGGGCATCGCGGGCGGAAATCGAGTTCTTGGTTTCGACGTCGATGGTCAGCTTGTCAAAGTCGGTGCGCTGCTCAACACGAGTAGCTTCGACCTTGTAGGAGACCTTCAGCACTGGGGAGTAAATCTGGTCGATTGGAATACGGCCAATTTCCCCAGAGGTTGCGGCAGCCGGGACGTAGCCACGGCCGCGCTCGACGACGAGCTCAATGTCCAGCTTAGCGGTGTCATTCAGCGAAGCGATGTGCAGATCCGGGTTGTGGATCTCCACGCCAGCCGGCGGCTGGATATCGCCCGCGGTGACATCACCAGGGCCTTCCTTGCTCAGGTACATAACCACCGGCTCATCAGAGTCGGAGGACAGAACCATGCTCTTGATGTTCAAGATGATCTCGGAAACGTCTTCCTTCACACCGTTAATGGTGGTGAACTCGTGGAGCACACCATCAATCTTGATGGAGGTTACCGCTGCGCCCGGGATGGACGACAGCAGGGTGCGACGCAGCGAGTTACCGAGGGTGTAGCCAAAGCCCGGCTCGAGCGGTTCGATGACGAACTTCGAACGAGACGAGTCGATGAATTCCTCGGTGAGCTGAGGACGCTGGGAAATGAGCATTGCAATTCTCCTTTTCGGCGACCGCTATTTGACGCCGGTAGAGGGGGTAAAAATCTTGAGGTTGAAGATTCCTGATGGACCGCGTGGCCTTGAAGAGCCGTGCGGTATAACAGTTTACTTCGAGTAAAGCTCGACGATGAGCTGCTCTTGCAGCGGAATGTCGATCTGAGCGCGCTCGGGCAACTGGTGCACGAGGATGCGCAGCGTATCAGGAACGACCTGCAACCATGCCGGTACGTTGGCATCGATAAGAGCGTCCTGAGCGTCTTCGAACCATTCCATCTTCTGGGAACGCGGGCGAACATCGATGATGTCGTACTGCGTAACCCGGTAGGACGGGATGTTGATGTTCTTGCCGTTCACGGTGAAGTGACCGTGGGAAACGAGCTGGCGTGCCTGGCGGCGGGTGCGTGCCAGACCTGCGCGGTAAACTACGTTGTCCAGGCGGGTTTCCAGCAGGATGACCAGGTTGTCACCGGTCTTGCCTGGGAGGCGGTTAGCCTCGGTGTAGTAGCGGCGGAACTGACGCTCCAGCACACCGTAGGTGTACTTTGCCTTCTGCTTCTCCTGGAGCTGCAGCAGGTACTCAGATTCCTTGATGCGGTTGCGGCCAGCCTGTCCCGGAGGGTACGGGCGGCGCTCGAATGCCATGTCTCCGCCGACCAAGTCGACGCGAAGACGGCGGGATACGCGGGTAGCGGGGCCAGTGTAACGAGCCATTTTCTTACCTCTTTCCTTCCCTTAAACCTTGCGACGCTTGGTCGGACGGCAGCCGTTGTGCGGCTGTGGAGTTGCATCCGTGATCGAGGAAACCTCAAGGCCTGCAGCCTGCAGGGAACGGATGGCGGTCTCGCGGCCGGAGCCCGGACCCTTGACGAATACGTCAACCTTCTTCATGCCGTGGTCCATTGCCTTGCGTGCGGCGCTTTCAGCGGCCATCTGCGCAGCGAACGGAGTGGACTTACGGGAACCCTTGAAGCCAACGTGGCCGGAGGATGCCCAGGAGATAACAGCACCGGTCTGATCGGTGATCGAGACGATGGTGTTGTTGAAGGTGGACTTGATGTATGCGTGGCCCAGAGCCACATTCTTCTTGACGACGCGACGGCCGGAACGGCGTGCGCCGGAACGAGTCTTTGGAGGCATGAACTACTTCTTCTTTCCTGCGATCGTCTTCTTCGGGCCCTTACGAGTACGCGCGTTGGTCTTCGTACGCTGACCGCGTACTGGCAGACCGCGACGGTGGCGCAGACCCTTGTAGCTTCCGATTTCAATCTTGCGACGAATATCAGCCTGAACCTGGCGGCGGAGGTCACCCTCAACCTTCCAGGAGCCTTCAATTGCGTCACGCAGTGCCGAAACCTGTTCATCATCCAGGTTGTCGGTGCGCAGGTCAGGAGAAATGCCAGTCTTTTCTAGCAATTCCTTGGCACGGGTTGGACCGATGCCGTAGATGTAGGTGAGAGCGACCTCCATACGCTTATTGCGTGGGAGGTCAACACCAGCTAGACGTGCCATAAGGCGTGTCCTTTCGGGTTGTTACGGCGGTTTTCTCCCCATCCGTCCCGCTCCATGCAACGCTTCGCCCGGACCGTGCCGGGAGTCCTTGGGTTACTTACCAGTGCGGGCTCAGGCCACCGTAGCCTGAGGTGTACAGGACAAAGTCATGCTTCGCCCTTGGGTGAGGAGGCTGACTGTGTTTACTTGTAGCGGTAGACGATGCGTCCGCGGGTCAGGTCATAAGGAGACAGCTCTACGACGACGCGATCCTCCGGGAGGATGCGGATGTAGTGCTGACGCATCTTACCGGAAATGTGTGCAAGAACCTTGTGCCCATTGTCGAGCTCGACACGGAACATTGCGTTTGGCAGAGGCTCGACGATGCGACCCTCTACCTCAATTGCGCCTTCCTTAGCCATAACCTCTACTTTTCTGGCGACAGACAAGTACCTGTCACCTGCATGTTTGTTGTCTACTGCGGTGGTGCAAGCCAACCAGACCTACTGGCGCTATACACCGTCAAACCAGCATACGCTGCAGCGACACGATTTCCAAACCGTACGCACTTTCCTAATTTCTCAACCTGGAACAAAACTAAAAATACCCTCGCGTTCAGTTCCAAGTTGCGGAACCGAGCACGAGGGCGGGGTGCGCTCACGCGGTGAACTACACCGAATTAGTAGATGTAGACCTTGTCACCAATTTGGACGTCGTTCCAGTAGCGAACCGCTGCATCGTACGGCAGGTGGACGCAACCGTTGGAGTCAACGTTGGTGTTGTCTAGGTGGAAAGCGTGGCCGTTGTTGGTGAAGTAGATGGAATACGGCATCGGCGCGTTGTTGAACTCGCGGGAGATCTCGTCCTTCACCTTGCGGTTGACGTGGAAGGTACCGCGCGGGGTTTCCTCACCCACCATGCCAGCGGACATGGATGGGGAAATGTAGGAAACATCGCCACCTTCCTGCAGCCAGGTGCGGCGGCCATCAAGGTCGACGCAGATCTTGGCGTCTGCTGGGCAGGAACCGCGGTCGAATTCATTGGCGCGGCGCTGCTCCTCCGCACGGCGTGCCGCCTCTTCAGCCTTCGCCTTTTCTTCCGCAACCTGCTGTGCGTGTGCGCGCTCAGCTTCCTCGCGAGCTTGGCGTGCTTCCTCGTTCTTCTGCGCTACTAGGCCCGGGAAAAGGAACTCCAGTGCGCTGTCCACTGCGGACTGCACATTCGGCGCCAGTTCTGGGGCGTACTTCTCAGCCTGATCCAGGATGTCAGTGCGGGTCTGCCATGCCTGGTCACGGGTCTGGCCCTGGAAGTTATCGATCTGCTGCTGGGCCTGTGCGGTGAGCTGATCGAGATTAGGGAGTTGCTGAGCAGAAGCTGCAGGGGCACCAGCGATGGTGCTCAATGCCATGACGCCAGCCACTGCTGGTGCAGCAACGGTGGCACTTAACTTGCGGAGGCTGAATTTAGACATAGTGGTGAGTATAAACCTTTCAGGGGATTATCGCCTAGTTTGAGAGGCGATTTCTAGGAATGTATATCAGGAGCGCCTGGTGAGAATGCGGGGGCCGTCCGCCGTCGCGGCTACCGTATGCTCCCAGTGGGCGGCAGTGGAGCCATCGAGCGTGACCACCGTCCAGTCATCTTCCAGCACCGCACTATCGACGGTGCCCAAAGTGAGCATGGGTTCAATAGCTAGGACAGAACCCTCCTGAATGAGGGGCCCGCGTCCAGGCTTTCCCTCATTTTCCAAATAGGGTTCTTCGTGCATGGTCCGACCAATTCCATGGCCGCCGTAACCGTCCACGATATAGAGGGATACGCCAAACTTATCTTCAGCGCGATAGGTTGCCTGCTCCAAGGCGTGGGACACGTCCGTCAGGCGGTTGCCCGGGACCATCGCTTGCAGCCCTTCCATGAGCACCCACTCAGTCGCCGCATTCAACGCCGCAACGTCCGGGTCCGGTTCACCGATGGGAAAGGACCACGCGCTATCTCCTACCCAACCATCTAGGGTGGCACCGCAGTCGATGGAGAGGAGATCGCCATCGGCAAGCAGTGTCTTTGCATCGGGGATGCCGTGCACAATGACATCGTTGACGGAAGAACAGATGGAGCCCGGAAACCCCTCGTAGCCCTTGAAGGTAGGGGTAGCACCGGCAGCGCGGATAGTTTGTTCCGCCACCGCATCGAGCTCCAGCGTGCTCACTCCCGGCGCCGCTGCGGCGCGAACTGCCTGCAGCGTCTTGCCGACGATCTCGCCAGCCGCCTGCATGGCATCCAGCTCGCCTGCGGTGCGGGCGGGGATGCGCTTGGTGCGGCGCCGAAAAGCCATTACTTGCCCAGCGCTTCCATAGTGCGGGCGTTGATTTCTTCGACGGAGCCTTCTGCCTTGATGGGGATGATGGCATCGCCGTAGTGCTCGATGAGCGGGAAGGTCTCATCGCGGTAGACACCCAGTCGGGTGCGGATGGTTTCCTCGTTATCGTCGGCGCGGCCGCGGGCCATCATGCGCTCAACAACGACGTCTTCAGAAACCTCGAAGTTCAATACGCCATCGAGCTTTTCGCCCTTCTTGGACAACAGCTCTTCCAAGATATCTGCCTGCTCGGTGGTGCGCGGGAATCCGTCCAAGAGGAAGCCGTTCTTGGCGTCGTCTTGGCTGAGGCGCTCTTCTACCATGCGCGCGGTGACATCGGTAGGCACGAGCTTGCCCGCATCGATATAGGACTTTGCCTCTACACCGAGCGGGGTGCCCTCGCCAATATTGGCGCGGAAGAGATCGCCGGTGGAGATGTGCGGGACGCCGAGCTTTTCACTCAGGATTGCCGCTTGGGTGCCTTTGCCAGCACCGGGAGGGCCGAGAAGTACAAGACGCATTATTTCAGTAGTCCTTCGTAGTTGGATTGGAGAAGTTGGGATTCAATTTGCTTGACCGTGGTCAACGCAACGGAGACCATAATCAAGATGGCCGTACCACCAAAGGCGGAGGTTCCGTTAGCAGAAGAGTGGCCGACGCCCAGGTCCAAGAGGATATTAGGCAAGATGGCGATCAACGCCAAGTACAGTGCACCGACGCTCAGCAGACGGTTCATGACAAAGCCGAGGTACTCCGCAGTGGGGCGACCCGGGCGGATGCCTGGGATGAAGCCACCGTACTTCTTCATGTTATCCGCTTGCTCGGCGGGGTCGTACTGCACCGAAACGTAGAAGTACGCGAAGAAAATGGTCAGCAGGAAGTACAAGACGATGTACTGCCAGGACGACGGCGCCTGCAGGTGCGCAATGACATTGCGCTGCCACCAGTTATCCGGGGTGTTCACGGAGCTGGAGTTGACGATCTGCGTGATCAGCACCGGCATATAGATAAGCGAGGAGGCGAAGATGACTGGGATAACGCCGGCCTGGTTGACCTTGAGCGGCAAGTAGGTGGAAGAGCCACCGTACTGGCGACGGCCCACCATGCGCTTGGCGTACTGCACCGGAATGCGGCGCTGGCCCTGCTCGATGAAGGTAATGCCGACGACCAAGACAATAAGGCCGACCAGCACCATGGCAAAGACCATGCCGCCGTTGTTTTGCAGGATATTCATGCCATCGGTAGGCAGGCGCGTAGCAATACCAGCGAAAATGAGCAGGGACATGCCGTTGCCAATGCCCTTTTCCGTAATCAGTTCGCCCATCCACATCACGAGGACGGCGCCGGAGGTCATCGTCACCACCAGCAGGATGAGGGTGAAGAAATTGCGGTCTTCCGCTAAGACCGGCACGCCCTGGCCCAGCAGCTGCTCGCGGTCCGCCAGCGCGACGATGCCAGAGGATTGTAACAGCGCCAAGGCGAGCGTGAGGTAGCGGGTGTACTGGGTCATTTTCGCCTGCCCAGATTGACCTTCCTTCTTCAGCTGCTCAAAGCGTGGGATGACCACGGTCAGCAGCTGCACGATGATGGAAGCCGTAATGTAGGGCATGATGCCGATGGCGAAGATCGACAGCTGCAATAGGGCGCCACCAGAAAACAGGTTAATCACGGAGTACAGGTCTCCTGATTCCTCTGTCAGTTGACGCAAGCGTCCTGCAATTGACGCGTAATCTACACCCGGCGACGGGATCTGTGCACCGATGCGGTACGCAATGATCATCACGACGGTGAAGACGATCTTCTTGCGTAGGTCGACATCCTTAAAAGCCTGCAAAATGGCGGACACTACAAAATCCTCCTGGCCTACCGCTGTCACTGCCACACGCGAATCTTAAGGATTCTTATTGCAGCAACACACGGAGGTGGACACTCGTTGGCCCCCTCAGGGCTCCACATCTTTCTCACACGGCGTTATGAAGTAAAGACTAGGAGTCCCAAAGGAACGGTGGAACACTTTTGACCCCATAACCCTACCAGCCATATAACTGCGAGCCACATCTAACCCGCATTATGTGACAATGATTGCCTTTTCTTTCGCGCTTATTCCGCTAGGGGTTTACCATGTTAATTATTGCCCTGCGCAATTTTCTACCCGTAGTATTCCGGCCTTGCGATCCCTAAACACCAAGGTCGTTATTGGTGTGAACCCAACATTGCGAAAGAAGTCTGAATGAGCAAAAAATTCACGCCGATGACCGTTGCTGAGATCATCGACGTCTTCATCCCTAGTCCCAACCCGTTCCGCTGGGAGGCCTTTGATGGCTCGGCCACCGGCCCTGTCGATGCCGAATACAAGGTCACCATCAATAGCCTTGGCGGACTTGCTTATATCGCCACCCACCCAGGCGACGTCGGATTCGCCCGCGCCTACGTCACCGATGGCATCTCTGTAGAAGGTGAGCACCCCGCCCACCCGTACGGCATCTTCAATGCCCTGCACGCCATGTATGACAAGTTTGAAAAGCCTGGCGCTAAAGACTTGGCCCGCGTGGTTCGCTCGCTGGCTTCCATGGGCGCCTTCCACATCCAGCCGGTGCCTGAGGTAGAGCGCGCCTCTTGGCTGCGCCGTAAGCTGCACGACGGCCTGTCCAAGCACTCCAAGGAGCGCGATGCCGACGTCATTTCTGATCACTACGACGTGGGCAATGACTTCTACGAGCTCTTCTTGGGCGATTCCATGACCTATACCTGCGCCTACTTCCCCACCCCGGATGCCACGTTGGAGGAGGCACAGGAAAACAAGTACCGCCTCATCTTTGACAAGCTGCGCCTAAAGGAAGGCGACACCCACCTGGACGTGGGCTGTGGCTGGGGAGGCATGGTGCGCTACGCCGCTCGCCGCGGCGTGAAGTCCATCGGCGTGACCTTGTCGCAAGAGCAGGCCGAGTGGGGCCAAAAGAAGATTGAGGAAGAAGGCCTGCAGGATCTGGCCGAGGTCCGCTTCATGGACTACCGCGATGTCAAAGAACAAGGCTTCGATGCCATCTCCGCCATCGGCATCATCGAGCACATCGGCGTGCAGAATTACAATGACTTCTTCAAGTTCATGTACAGCAAGCTCAAGGTCGGTGGGTTGATGTTGAACCACAACATCACCTACCCGGATAACCACAAGACGCCCAAGGGCGGGTTCATCGACCGCTACATCTTCCCCGACGGCGAGCTCACCGGCTCTGGTAACGTCACCAAGGCCATGCAGGACAATGGCTTCGAGGTCTTCCACACCGAGTCCCTGCGCTTCGATTACATGCGCACCCTGCACGAATGGTGCGAGAACTTGAAGGAAAACTGGGAAGAGGCCTGCGATCTGGTCGGCCTACCCACCGCCCGCCTCTACGGCATCTACATGGCCGGCTCGGAGTGGGGCTTCGAGCGCAATATCATTAACCTCTACCACTTCTTGGGCATCAAGCTTGGTGAAGCCGGCTCCCGCGCCGGCGTGCCTGAGCGCCGGTGGTGGGAAGACAGCCGCTTTTAAAAGGAGCCCACTATGACCCTTTTGGATCAATTGCGCGAGCGCGTTTCTGCTTTGCAGCCGCGCCCAGTCGACGCCGTGCGCATCGAGCCCGTGGGCTGGCAGGCCCACCGCGCAGGCGTAGACACCTTGTTGCGCAGCTTCCGCGAGGTTCCCGCCGGCAAGCGCGTGCGCTTGGCCAAGAAAACTTCTAACCTCTTCCGCGGCCGCAGCGAGAATCAGGTAGGCCTCGATGTCTCCGGCTTGGGCGGGGTCATCGAGGTCGATCCCCTCGCCCGCACCGCCGATGTCCAGGGCATGTGCACCTACGAGGACTTAGTCGATGCCACCCTCCCGCACGGCCTCATGCCGTTTGTGGTGCCGCAGCTGAAGACCATCACCCTAGGTGGCGCTGTGACCGGCATGGGCGTGGAGTCCACCAGCTTCCGCAACGGCCTGCCGCACGAGTCCGTCATCGAGATGGATATCCTCACCGGCACCGGTGAGATCCTCACCTGCTCGCGTGAGCAGAACGTCGATCTCTTCCGCCTCTTTCCCAATTCCTATGGTTCTTTGGGCTACGCGGTGCGCCTCAAGATTGAGCTCGAGCCCGTGCCTCCCTACGTGGAGCTGCGCGAGCAGCGTTTCCACACGGCGGAGGAGGCAAGCCGCGTGCTTGCCGATGTCTCCGTTAACCACACCCACGAGGGTGAGACCGTCGATGGGCTAGACGGTGTGGTCTTTTCTGAGGACGAGGCCTACCTCGTCTTTGCCCGCTTCACCGATGAGGAAGGCCCTACCTCCGATTACACGCGGGATAAGATCTATTACCGCAGCCTGCAGCACGCCCAGGGCATGCGGCGCGACCGGCTCACCATCCGCGACTATATCTGGCGCTGGGATACTGACTGGTTCTGGTGCTCGCGCGCGTTTGGCGCCCAGAACCCCAAGGTCCGCAAGGTGTGGCCGCGCGAGCTGCGCCGCAGCTCCTTCTACTGGAAGCTGGTGCGCTTGGACCGCAAGTACGAGCTGGAGTACAACTTCATCAAAAAGCCGCACGGCAAGCCGCGCGCCGAGCGTGTTGTCCAAGATATCGAGGTCACCCCGGAAAACCTCCCGGATTTCCTCCACTGGTTCTTCCAGGCCTCCGATATCCAGCCTGTGTGGCTGTGCCCCATCCGCCTGCGCGATGGCGTGGGCGAGCTCGTAGGCACCGGTGATATTGCCGCCGAGTCCCAAGATCCCTGGCCGCTCTACCCGCTGCGCCCCGGCAAGACGTGGGTCAACGTCGGTTTTTGGTCCGGCGTGGATGGCGATCACGTCGATCCCAGCGCCCCCGGCAATGGCGCCTTCAACCGCGTTATTGAAGAAAAGGTCAATGACTTGGGCGGCCACAAGTCGCTGTATTCCGAGGCCTTCTACTCCCGCGAGAGGTTCGAGGACCTCTATGGCGGAAAGCTCCCGGATGCGATCAAAGCGGTAACGGACCCGGACGACCGCTTCCCCGGCCTCTTTGAAAAGACCGTGGACGAGGCTTAAGACGGCCTCCCACAATCACTGAAGGGTGGAACGCTTTCACGAGCGTTCCACCCCTTTTTGTCGCTTAACCCAGCTCCCGGGCCGGTTCAGCGGCGCGCGCAGGTGACTGCCGCGCGCGCAGGCAATTACTGCGCCTGGGCCACCTGCGCGGTCTCCGAGTTATCCGGCTGGGATAGCTGCGACAGATCGACTACACCCCCTCGCCCCGCACGCTAGGTGCGAGGAAAGGGGGTGTAGCTATTCTCTAGTCCAGATTATTTGGTGTTGGCGGAACCGCCAGCAGCCTCAATCTTTTCTACAGCGGACTTGGAGAACTTGTCTGCGGTGACGTTCAACTTAACGTTGATGTCGCCGCTGCCCAGAACCTTGACCGGCTGGTTAGCGCGGACGAGGCCAGCAGCTGCGATGTCAGCGACGGTGATGTCGCCGCCATCGGCAAACTTCTCGGCCAAGTCAGCCACGTTAACAACCTGGTACTCAACGTGGTTCGGGTTCTTGAATCCCTTGAGCTTAGGCAGACGCATGTGGATGGGCATCTGTCCACCCTCGAAAGCAGCGGGAACCTGCTTACGAGCGCCGGTACCCTTGGTACCGCGACCAGCGGTCTTACCCTTGGATGCCTCACCGCGGCCGACGCGGGTCTTGGGCTTATTTGCTCCTGCGGTTGGGCGCAGGTCGTGCAGCTTGATGATATCAGCCATGGTTTACTCCCCTGCCACTTCTTCGACGGTGACCAGGTGGCGAACCTTGTGAACCATACCGCGGATGATCGGGGTGTCCTGCTTAACTACGGACTGACCGATGCGCTTGAGGCCCAGAGCCTCAATGTTCTTGCGGTGGTTCGGCTTGGTGCCCACCAGGCCCTTTACCTGTGTAATCTTCAGAGCCATTGTTTATGCCTCCTGACCTGCGCGCTTGCGCAGCATACGGGCCGGGGTGACCTCTTCGAGGGACTTGCCACGGCGTGCGGCAACCTCTTCGGGGCGAACCAGCTGCTTGAGGCCGTCCACGGTAGCGCGGACGACGTTGAGTGCATTGTCGGAGCCCAGGGACTTCGACAGAATGTCCTGCACGCCAGCGCATTCGAGCACTGGACGAGCAGCACCGCCGGCGATGACACCAGTACCAGGAGCGGCGGGCTTCATCATGACGATGCCCGCTGCGTCGCGACCCTCGACCGGGTGGGTGATGGTGCCGGCAACCATAGGTACGCGGAAGAAGTTCTTGCGAGCCTCTTCTGCACCCTTCTGGATTGCAGCCGGAACTTCCTTAGCCTTGCCGTAGCCAACGCCTACCTGACCCTGGCCGTCACCAACGACGACGAGAGCGGTGAAGGACATGTTGCGGCCGCCCTTAACGGTCTTGGAGACGCGGTTGATGGTCACAACGCGCTCGATGTACTTATCGCGCTCGTTGTCCTGCTGGTTACGACGATCGTTGCGACGGCCGTTGCCGCCGCGGTTGTTCTTGTTGTTCTCGGCGGAGCGTCCGCCGTCACGCTGTTCACGGTCCGACATTACGCGATCCTTCCGTTGATGTTTCCGTTGACGATGATCATTAGAACTTCAGACCACCTTCACGTGCGGCGTCTGCCAGCGCAGCGACGCGGCCGTGGTACTTGTAGCCTGCGCGGTCAAAGACGACCTGCTCAATGCCAGCGGCCTTGGCGCGCTCAGCAATCAGTTCGCCCACCTTGGCAGCCTTTGCCTTCTTATCGCCCTCGAATGCACGGATGTCCGCTTCCATGGAGGATGCGGAAACCAGGGTGTGGCCTGCCAAGTCATCGATGACCTGGACGTGCATGTGGCGCGAAGAGCGGTGCAGGACCAAGCGCGGGGACTCAGGGGTGCCACGCAGGGTCTTACGGATACGGAAGTGGCGGCGTGCGCGTGCTTCGCGACGACGAGAAGAAATGTCCTTGCCGACTGGAGTGCGCTTCGTGTTTTCAGTGTTTGCCATTGCTTACTTACCCGTCTTTCCGACCTTGCGACGGATCTGCTCGCCTTCGTAGCGAATACCCTTGCCCTTATAAGGATCGTCCTTACGCAGGCGACGGATATTAGCGGCGATCTGTCCGACTAGTTGCTTGTCAATACCGGTAATGGACAGCTTGGTGTTGCCGTCCACTGCGAAGGTGATTCCCTCCGGAGCCTTGATGAGGACCGGGTGGGAATAGCCCAGGCTGAATTCCAGATCCTGGCCCTTTTGCTGCACACGGTAGCCGACACCAAAGATTTCCATCTTGATGGTGAAGCCCTCGGTCACGCCGATGACGGCGCTGTTGAGCAGCGAGCGGGACAGGCCGTGCAGTGCACGGTGCTTGCGGTGATCATCAGGGCGGGAAACGGTCAAGATGCCGTCTTCCACGTTGATGGTGATCGGATCCGGAACGTTTACGCTCTGGGTACCCTTAGGGCCCTTGACCTCAACGTCTTGGCCGTTGATGTTGATTTCGACGCCGTTTGGTACGGCGATCGGTGCTAGACCGACTCGAGACATGTGTCAAACCTCCCTTTACCAGACGTAGGCGAGAACTTCTCCGCCTACGCCCTTCTCCTCAGCCTGACGGTCAGTCAGCACACCGTGGGACGTGGAAATGATAGCCACGCCCAGGCCGCCCAAGACCTGTGGCAGTTCGGTGGACTTTGCATACACACGCAGACCCGGCTTAGACACGCGACGCAGACCAGACAGGGAACGCTCGCGGTTGTTGTACTTCAGCTCGAGGGACAGGGTGTGGCCCTCAACGGTGTAGTCAGCGATGTAGCCTTCCTGCTTCAAGATGTCAGCAATGTTTGCCTTCAACTTGGAGGTAGGCATCGACACGACGTCGTGGTGTGCGTTACTTGCGTTACGCACACGCGACAGCATGTCGGCAATAGGATCAGTCATAGTCATATGAGTGACCGTGTACCTTTCTCGTTGCGGTTCCCGTGCTCACCAAAGCGTTTTCCGTGTGATTTCGGGCTACTCACGCTCCTCACGGTCAATACCGCAAGGCGCTCGCCACCCTTTGATTCAGACAACGGTCCGCTATAAACGGCGAGGGGCCTACAACAAAGTTGATGTTCAATTCTTTTTCGGCTCTGCGTTTTGCCAGTTCAGCACGCAAAACCCGCAGGGCTTTGCGCGTGCACCGGTTGTAGCGCAGGCACGCGGGAACACTTTACGCCATATCCTGCGGTTTTCCAAATAAATCCGCTGCATTCATTACAGTCGGATGCAGCGCCACATAATTGAGGAGTAGTTGAGATGAGTACCGAGAACGAAGATCCGATCCGCACCGCCCACCAATGGCTTGAAGAAGCCGCACGGCTATTAAACCTCGAGCCCCACGAGGCCACGGCGCTGACCCGAGAACTACTGGATCTAACCAAGGACGTGGCCCATACCCAATCGCGGCCGGCAGCACCGTTGACGGCGTTCGTGGTGGGGTTGGCATCGGCAAGCACGGCAGAAGCCAAGGTAAATATCGAAACCCTCAAGGAGGCGCTGAAGTAATGGCTGGACGTAAGAATGCCACGTTTGCTGTCACGAAGGTCCGTCTGGGCGAGCACGCGCAGGTAGATACCCGCGCCGATACCGTCGCCGGCGAGGAGCCGCTTGAGATTCGCGTAGGCGGGCAGACCATCACCACCACCATGCGCACCCCGGGCCACGATATTGAATTGGCGCACGGTTTCCTCCACTCCGAGGGGCATATTGCCGCGCTTTCCGATGTCACCACTGCCCGCTACTGCGCCGGTGCCACCGTCGAAGGCATGAATACCTATAACCTGCTGGACCTGGAGCTGGTAAAGAACACCCCACTGAGCTTGAGCGATCTTCGCCTGACCACGACGACGTCCGCCTGTGGCGTGTGCGGGACCTCCTCTATCGAGGCGCTGACGAAGAAGTCTCGCTACCCCATCCCCCATATCCCCGTGGACCCACAGCTGGTGGTCCAGCTGCCGGAGAAACTGCGCGCCGCCCAAAAGGAATTCCGCAAGACCGGCGGAATCCACGCCGCCGGCGCGTTTACCCTCGAGGGTGAGCCGGTGGTCATCCGGGAGGACATCGGCAGGCACAACGCCGCTGATAAGGTCATTGGCAATCTGCTCATGGAAGAGCGCCTGCCCGCCGATGACCTCATTTTGGTCATGAGCTCGCGCGCCAGTTTCGAGCTGGTCCAAAAAGCCGCCATGGCAGGTTTTGGCATGCTCGTTGCCGTCAGCGCTGCTTCCTCCCTTGCCGTAGAGACCGCGCGCGAAACCGGCATGGCGCTAGTGGGCTTTGCCCGCGCCGATCGCTTTAATCTTTATTCGGGCACGCTGGCCTAGTCGCGGTAGTCCTCCGGCCCATTATTGAGCCAGGCGTAGACCCCACCGATGAGCAGGCCGCCGCCGATGAAGTTGCCTATCCACACCAGCGCCCAGTTGAGAGCAACATTGCCAATTGTCAGTGCGGCCGGCAGTGGATCGCTGCCGAAGAAGGTAAGCGCAAAGAGGCAGAAATTGGCAATTACGTGCTCCAAACCCAGGCCCACGAAGATACCGATGATCGGGACGATAACAAAGAACTTCGACACAACGTCCTTGGCAAAGACCGCGCTAACGATGCCCATATTGACCACGAAGTTTGCGGCCATGCCCTCTACGAGCATTCCCTGCGGGGATTTGGTCAGCTTGCCTTCAGAGATGGTGACCAACAGGTGCGAGGGATCCATATTCGCGAGCTTGGCGGACATGCCGATGACGGCGGCAAAGATGATGGCGCCGACTAGGTTAAAGATCGTGGTAATAAGCAGTACGTAGAAGGCCTTGCCCCAGGACAGGTGCTTCTGTATCGCCCCGTAGACCATGTACATCATATTGCCGGTGGCCAGCTCAGCGCCGAGGATAACGATGGCAAATAGGCCCAAGCCGAAGAACAGGGCAAATGCCACAGACCCCAGGCCCGGGGCAACGCCTTCTACCGCTTGGCCTACGACGCCGGCAAACACGGTACCGATGCACAAGTAGACACCGGCGAGGATTGCGCGGACAGAAAATCGTGCAAATGATTGATCGAGCAGGGCGGCCTTTTTCAGGGATGCGCCCTTGGCAGCTTCGTTGAGAGACACCGTTTCTTATTTTCCTTATTTAGCTTTACTTATACGGACAAGAGAACCACGGATTATCGTAGCGGTTAGCGCAACCGCTACCTCGATAAGCCGGAACAACCGCTACCTCGATAAGCCGGAAAAGAAAATTATTACTCTAAGCTGGGTTCACACCCATCCCTATTGTCCCTAGTTTCCTCGGAGGTCACAGTGGAGCACCAAGACCACCCACGGAGGAAGGGATCTCACTTATCCGCAGCGCAACCGCGCCACACTATATCCTTAAATCACAACACTCCAGGCCATGCTTCTAGCGTTGCTGATAAAAATTCCCGGCCCAAAGGTGGCTCTGGCCGGCACCATTCCACAGAGCGCGATTGGCGGAAAGCAGAGCATCACGCGCGTCACATCCAAAGCCGTTACCCGAATCGCAGAATAAAAGAGACTTCAGTTCCAAGGCACCGAAAAGCCCCTTCTTCCCCTTGGGATCGCTTTAAAGGCGCATGGGCGTCCTCCGGAGTTCTTCGAGTCTCAGCCGGCATCGTTGCAACGATCCTCGTCATCAGCACGATCGATCGCAGCATCAATACGACCGAGCAAAGCATAAGCCCACCCAAAGGGTTAGAAACCAACGAGGCCCCTGGAGAAACATCTCCCGTAATCGAACCGTCGGCGGCACTAGACATGTATATCCCTGCCATCGACGTCCATGCGCAATTTGAGGATGGCACGTGCCGCGTAGTCGATGGCGCCATAAACCCTGACACCATGGATAAGGCTTGCACTTATACTGCCGATGACCGCCCCTACTCCCTGCCGGGAACAAATGCCGACGATATCGTCGTTATCGCTGGGCACACCGGCGCCGGCGTGCCTGCCGTATTCAATAAGCTTTACGATGGCGCTGCCAACGAGCACAAGGTCAGCATCGGCGACAAGCTGTACCTACGCACCAAGAATTCCGACCAGAACTGGCTCACCTACACCGCAACCGATCTTCACGATCCCGATAAACAAGGCCTAGCCGGGGACTCAAGCGTATGGGGAGACGAGGCGATGCCAGGCAGGCTGCTGACCATTAGCTGCATTCAACCCGCTAACCCCCTCAAGGCAGCCGTTCGCAATGCCGTCGTGGGATGGCAATTCGAGGGCACCACCCACACCGCAGACGACAAATCTTAACCGCTCAGCAGCACTGCGGTCACTCGCCCGCCTTCCGCTTATCCGCTCCTTTTCCTCAGCTTTACACAGTCCCCGCTTCCGCAACCGGAGGTAGGGACTTTCTATATCTTCTTTCCCAGCTCGCGGGCAAAGGTTCACTATTTTCAACAACGCTAATGATAACGGTTTGCAATAGTGTAGTATTCGTCGCAACCTATATAAAAGTTCACTGCACCTAACCTTGGGAGAACCTTATGCCGTTGCGCACCTCACTACCGCGCCTTGCCAGCATAGTCGTGGCCTTGGCGCTCGCGTTATTCCACGCTCCCTTCGCCCTCGCTGAGGACGCCCCACTTGTCCGCACCCAAACGCACGTAGATTCCCCGCACGCGGTGTGGAAGGACGGAAACTTCAAACTCATGTCCAATAGTGCGGGCCTAGTCCCCATCGAGGACACGATCAACTGGGTCAGCCACGGCCGCGTCGATGGCGGCCTAGGAGCCTATGCCTGGCGCGTTCCCGATGACCCGCGCTTCGAGTTTCTCAATGCCGAGAAAAACCAGCTCATGTACTACGGCGGCCCCGCAGTAGGCTTCCCGAAAAACACCATGCCCATCTGGGCTGGGTTCGGTGCCGCCACGGATCTTCCCACCGATCAATTCCGCGATAAATCCTTCAACATGGAAATCGTTGATTTTAAGGGCCCCGGCCGCATGGAGCTGTTTACCTACAGCGACGAGAACTATCCTCTGAACCGCCTCTGGTCCTCCCACGAGCCGGGATTCCGTACCACCTGGGTCAATGCAGGCACGCACACGCATAACGCCACGACGTTTACCCGTCCTGGCCACTACGAAATAACCTACCGCGCTTCGGCTCGAAAGAAGGATGGCACTTTCATCCACTCCGAGCCACAAACCTTGGTCTGGCAGGTAGGCGGAACCAACCCCGCCGAGCGCACGATCACCGACCTTGATACCGCCTTTAATGACGCCAAGTCTGAATACTCAGGCTCCGAAGGGGCCGAGTCCAACGCTCCTATATTTAAGATGGCTCCCTCCAAGGCCGATACAAAGGGCGCGAAGCAAGGCATCCTCACCACGCTCTCCCTCGATACCGGCAATGCCAAAGACTCCGGCCGCGCCGTATTCACCATCAACGGCCACTACCTTGCCGAGCGCAAGGTAGAAGGCGGTAAGGCTTCGTGGGATGAAATGATTGGTGATGAAGAATCCAACTTCCAAGCCATCTTTATCCCCGACAATGATTCCCCAAGCCCTCGCTGGGTATCCGAACCCGTAAAGTTCTGGACCAGCACCGATGGGGAAAAGGACGATGAAGATGCCGAAGCTTATACAACGAAAAGCGGCGAGCTTCCTACCCCAGAGATGGAAGAGATAGAGCCGTTTGAGACCGATCCCCTTGAGATCACGAGCTCTGATGTCACCGTTTCCACCAGTAAAGTGTACGGCGAGGGCGACCGTAATATCGACATCACCGTAGCTCCCGAGGATGACCGCACCACGGTGCGCGTTACCGGCGGCTTCTACAAAGTAGATGGCGAACCGATGACCAGCCTGCCGCAGAACGCTATTGCAGATTGCGAAATCGGCTTTACTTCCGGGCCGGGGCAAAGAACGAGCAGGCAACTCATCGACAGTTGTAAGCAACCCGGATACCAACTCATGCTGCGCATCGTTCCTGACTCCCGCTCCGATGCCGCCGGCGCCTCGCTATTTAGCCATACTCACAAGGATGCTTATGAGCCGATCGCTGAGACCACCGTCTCGTTCGCTGAGGCTTCTGACTCCACGGATTCACAGGACCCAGAAGGATCGGAGAAGCCAGAAGACTCCGACGCCCCAGAGAAGCCGCAGGATTCGGAAGAATCAGAAGGCTCTGCCCCATCCAAGAATCCCTCGCCTTCCACGACCTCGAAGCCTTCTGTTCCCAAGATCCCCTCACCCAAGCCGCAGAACCCGAAGGATAAAGACACCCCGCACAAGGAGCTCAATCTGCACCGGGGTCACGTAGATATCGCCCCGATCCACGAAGATGGTGAGCTGCACCTAGGCATCAAGGACGAGACGAACCTGTACCACATTGGTGCAATCTGGCGTAAGCCTTCCGATGTCTTTTTCACCGTTCCAAAGCAGGTCAAGTCCACTTTGAACAAAGACATTCCGCACTTTGGAAAGAAAGGCAGCGCTGCCTACGTCCTGCCAGAGACACAGCGCACCGGTGTAGTGTGGCCTGGGCTCAGCACTGAGGATGCTTACAAGGACACCAAGAAGAATTACACCTTTACCTTCACCCCCGTCAGCGCCCCGAAGGACGGCGAATGGTTGGCATACCAGGCTGATCAGACCGGGCTGGACCAGCGCCTTGCCGGCAGCGATGGCACGCATTCCTACACCACCGAAACCGCAGAACACATACACCTCAACTGGGCATTCAACAAACCCGGTACGTATGAAGTTGGTGTCACGGTCGCAGAAAAAGACGGTAAGCCTGCGAAAAAGGCTGTTCTGCGCTTCAAGGTAGCTACCGAGGATTCATCATCTGCTGCCCCACCCACTACTGGGAACGACAGTGCCACTGAAGGCGACTCCAACGGCACGGAAAGCACCACACCGTCGAAGGAACCAAGCCCAGAGACAACGGAACCTGCTCCCAGCGCAGAACCGTCTAAGAAGCGCGAGATTACCAAGGGCCACATCGACTTCGGGCCAAAGGTTGTGGACAACAAGCTCGGCTTCTATGTCAACGAAGACGACCAACACAACGTGCCTGAAGACGTAGCGCTGCGCATTCACGATGCCCGCCGCGTGACGGTCGCTGACTCCCTGGCTAAGACGCTGTCTTTTACCGGAATGGTAAAGACTGGCTCAACGATCTACCACCTACCATTGCAACAGGACCACGACGCTGTGTGGCCGGGGTGGGACACGATCAAGGTGGGGCAAGACTACCGTGACGCCGCGATCGAAGTTCGCCCTAAGTCGGCGCCTACGGACGGAAAATGGTGGGCCGGCCACACTGCCTCCCTAAACACGCCGGCACGCACCTTAGCCGATAGCAACGGCACCCATACGATCAAAGGCGTTGAGGATGGTCCTTTCCATGTCCACGCGCACTGGATTTTTACCGAACCAGGCCGCTACGAAATGGACATGCGCACCGTCAACAACGACGGCGACAAACTCACCGACTGGCACACCGTGACCTTCCTCGTGGGCGATTCAACCACCCAGCCCGGTGGAAAGGACACCGACAAAGAAAGAGATAAGGAAAACAACAAGCCCGCAGACTCCTCGAAGGTTAAGCAGCCAGGCGCTACCAAGCCAGATAACGGCTCGAATAGCACCGGCACTAATAAGCCGGGGTCCGATAAGTCCAAGGCAACTAACTCATCTGGATCGAATGCGGGCGCTAAGGCATCCATGGGAAATGGCGCTGGGAAGTCGGACGGCTCCACCAAGTCCACTACTGCTAAGGGCGCAGGCAGTGGCTCTGGTCCAAGCTCCAGATCCGGCGGAGGCTCTTCCAGCTCCCACAACGGCGCACTAGCCTCTACGGGTGCCAATATCGGTTGGGTTCTCGTGCTCGCCGCACTCTTTATTGTCGGCGGCATAGTACTGGTGAAAAAGCGGTCTAAAGGCAGTCAGTAGCCCTTAAGCTCCGGGGTTCGTTGACCGCCCAACCGCAACGAACTCTCACCGAGGAACTGCTCCACGACCTTAGAACCCAAGAAGCATCAACCCCTAACGCAGAGCTCAGTGAGGTTACCCTCGTTTAGTGGACACCCGATTAGTGCGGATCTTGTGTCCGTAGGAGAGGATGTTCATTGTGAGTTCGTCAAGGAAGAAGTACACCCCGGAGTACCGGCAGGA
>NZ_JBEHFV010000025.1:0-36907 GCF_040225855.1 Corynebacterium sp. KPL2850 | reverse complement strand
TCGAAGCCGCCGGATCAGCTACACTTACTATCGCATCTTGATTAAATCCCCGTGTCCACTTTCCGGGGTTCGGGCCCAATCTCTGCGGTAACTAATCTCTGCAGTAACTGATGCCGTCCTCGATGAGGTCATGGTGTGGCAAAATGTCGATTTGGGGTAGTTGGTACCGTGAGTCCGCGTAGTTGGTACCAGGGTTGCGCGTACCTGGTACTGCAAGGGTTTTCTTTCATAGTTGATGCGACACCACGATTCGTTGGTGTCGCATCAACTTCTACTTGGAAAGAAGCTCATTGTTGTGGCTAACTTCAAACAGATCCTTGCGATGTGCCTTGACGGTGCTAGCTATACGCAGATCGCACATACATTGGGGTGGGGCCTAACCCCCGACGTGTCCATTTTCCGGGGGTCAGGCCTTCACTCGTGAGCCGTCTCAACAACGGCTACCGAATCCGCATAGGAGACTTTGCCATGCGCAAAGCCACCTCCCCAATAGGACCGGACAAATAGTGCAAAAAGCCGGGCCGACTCAGTCGGGCCACCCCGGTACCAACTACCCAGAACACGGCAGTACCGAGTCCCCAGAACACCGGTACCAAAAACTCGCATCTGACAGGCAAAACCGCCAGCTAGAAGAATTCTACCCCGTGATATTCCTGGATGCGTTGCGCATTAAAGTCCGCGACGGCGGCCGGGTAGTCAACAAGTCTGCGTACATGGCAATCGGTGTGGACCTCGACGGGATCAAGCACATCCTGGGATTGTGGATTGCCAAAGAAGAAGGTGCTTCCTTTTGGGCACACGTGTGCGCCAACCTGGCCAATCGTGGGGTCAAAGACGTCTTTATTGTCTGCTGTGACGGGCTGAAAGGCCTACCAGAGGCAGTGGAGGCAACCTGGCCGAATTCTATGGTACAAACCTGTATCGTGCACCTGATTCGCGCCGCGAACCGGTGGGTAGCCTACGGGGATCGCCGGGCTGTGTCAGCCGCGTTGAAGAAGGTCTACACCGCCGCAGACGAGTCCACAGCTAAGGCGGCCTTAGACGAATTCGAGGCCTCCGAGCTGGGTGTGAAGTATCCTCAGTCGGTCAAGGTCTGGCAGGACGCATGGGATAGATTCGTGCCATTTTTGCAGTTCCCACCAGCAGCAAGGAAGGTCATCTATACAACGAATTCCATTGAATCGTTTAACAACCAGCTGCGTAAAGCCACCCGCAACAGGGTGCAGTTCACTAACGATGAATCCGCGCTCAAGACGCTGTGGTTGATGATCTGCAACATTGAAGACAAACGAGCCGCAAAGAGAGCGAAACAAGGCAAACGAGCCTCGGCTACCGCCGGCAGACTCGTGGAAGGAGCCCGAGTTTCCGGCTGGAAACAAGCCATCAACCAAATGGCCGTGGCCTTTCCCGAGCGCTTCGACAAATACCTATAAACCTAGCCCCCCACACACAAACAACTTGACACGCTCTCTCAGCACGAAGATCCGCCTCGCTCATCGCGTCTGATGCTCCTTAAGCGTTCACGCTCGAGTTTGACCCACCGGCCTAAAAGACCTGGTGCGACGCCAATCTCCTTAGCTACATGAGCAATCGGGCGCTGCGACTCGATTACCAGGCTCAAAGCTTCACGCCGGTACTCCGGCGTGTACTTCTTGCGCTGTTGACTCACAATGAACATCCTCTCCTACGGACACAAGATCCGCACAAATAAGGTGTCCACTAAACGAGGGCAACCTGAGCTTAGAAACGCATAATCAAACGAATAGCCCTTCTACTGCTCAGCATACACCCACACATACACAGGACACGCTTTCCTCAGGCGCTCTTTACCAAGTCAGTCATGCAGCTCTTGTTCGACCGGCGAGTCACTCTCTAAGTAGGGCAAGCGCAAGCACTCACTCATCAACCCCGCCCTTACCTTTGGTCTTGGGGTACGTGGTTTCCGCTATTCGCTACCAGTTTTCCTCGCTGTAATGGAACCGCTCCGCACCGCGTAAGGCCACCCTGGCTATTTCTGCCTCAAGCGCATACGAAGAAACATTGGAGGGAGCCCTGCCCGCTCGATTCTGCGAGGCCAGATCATGATTCTGGAACGCCCATCGGCATTCAAATACGGCACATCGGTCATCTCGTCGAGCAGACGCTCGGACGCGGCACGCCGCCCCTTCTCGATAACCACCAAATACGGGGCCAAGATCTCCAGCTCCTCCGAAGACGCCATGGTCACCAGCCTGCACGCTCTCACGACCCAGCCAAACGAGAAAAATCCTCATCTATTACAGACCTCCAAAAGTAAGCTATTGGCAAAATTGCTAACGATCGCAATGAAGGGCGGCAAGCATCGGTAATGAGACAGTGTACCCAAGGAGAAAACGCCGTTTAGTGATCTATTCCTTCCTTTTAAGGTCGAAATATGCTAACATGCCCCTGATTCAAAAGCGAGGTGATGACCGTGCTGATCGCTACAATCAGACGCTCGCAAAACCGAGAGGAGCCCCATTGTGCGACAGTTGAGCTACAAAAAGCTCTGGCCCCTCCCTACCGACAAGAACCTCACCAGAAACCAGTTGCGCGAACAAACAGTTATCAGTGCCTCTACCATGACCAGGCTCGCCTTGGGAGCCGATGTCACCACCGACGTACTCATCAAGAGCTGCGATCAGCTGGATGTTCCGATACACGACATCTGCAAACTCGCACCTGTTGACCACGGCGAAAGCGAGGCCTAGATGACACCACGCGTGATCGACCTCGACGAGCAAAGATTGCTCGTTCGCCACCCCAGCGTTCTCAAATTGCTGCTTGCGGACAAGACTACGGGGAAGAACATTGTGTGGGCAAGCGATGATTATGCTCATTTCGGTAAGGGCTTTCTCGCTGAGGATCAGATCTTGCCTGAATGTGTTACCGGAGAACACGCTGGCCTGATCCGGCCGCGTATTCAAAAAACTGCCGAGGAGCAACTGCGTCGCACCAGAAGCAAGGCTGAGGTGTTTACCCCGTCGTGGACTTGCAACGCACAAAACAGTCTTGTAGACGATGCTTGGTTTGGTCGTAAGCAAGTGTTCAATGTACTTAGTGAAGATATGCACGCTTGGAGCGCCACGACGGCGCCTATCGAGTTTGCAGCTAAGGGTCTCAAGACGTGGAAGCGTTACGTGGACGAGCGTCGTCTGGAGATTACCTGCGGAGAGGCGCCCTATCTGGCTAGCCGCTATGACGCGGTAACTGGAAATTCTATCGAGCTCTCCCAGCGTATCGGGCTTTTAGATCGCAAGCTTCGCGTGGTAGGTGAGCAGTGTGCTGATGAGGCAGAGTGGATCAAGTGGGCGCAGCGTGCCGTGGAATCCATTTATGGCTTCGAGTACCAGGGAGACAGCCTGCTGTTAGCTCGAGAGAATATTCTTTTGACGTACCTCGACTACCGTGAGGCAGCGATTGGTCTCGATCTTGGACGCTATGAGTTGGAAAAGATTGCAAATCGAATCGCTTGGAATATCTGGCAGATGGACGGTTTGACTTATCTTCCGCCCTTTAAGGCACGCGCCACACAAAAACAGCCGAGCCTGTTCGACTATCTAGATGAAGATGAGGACTCTCTGGTTGAGACCGGAGCCTCGGAGCAGACCCCGTGGTGTCAGCTGAAAGACTGGCGTGGGCGTGAAATCGTTACCTTTAAACAAATGGTGGGTAAAGGAGAGCCACGCCAGGGACTGCAAAAACAGCAACAAAACTGGAGGATCAACGGCCATGAATACACCGACAAACATTGAAATATTGGATGGCCTCATCATCGGTCGGGTCACACCACATATCTATGCCTTCACCACGAACACCGTGCCGAACTATCTCAAGGTCGGCGACACTTACCGCCCGGTGCAGATAAGACTCGACGAATGGAAGCGTCATTTCCCTGATCTTGCACATCAGTATGACGAGCAGGCAACCGTCACCGATGACGTGTACTTCAGAGACCACGCGGTACACCGCTACCTCGAACACCGCCTAGGCAAGCAACGTCTTTCGCGCCAAGAACTGACGCCAGGGGTGTATTTCAGCCGTGAGTTCTTCAAAGACACAGTTGCCCGTGAGGTCGAAGAGGCCATCGGAGACATCCGAGAGCAGTACGCGAACAAGGCCGGGGTAGACTATTCCTACTACGATGCCAACCAGCGTCTTTCCATCACCACCCACTACGAGCGCGGTCCAGTCTGGCAGCTTCGACCCAACCAACAAGAAACAGTCGATAATTTCACCACCGCTGTTGCGGCGGGGCGCACGAACCTACTCATGTATGCTGTCATGCGCTTCGGTAAATCATTTACCTCCTTGGCTTGCGTCAAGGCCATGAAGGCTAAGACCGTGCTTATTGTCTCGGCCAAGGCGGATGTTCGCGAGGAGTGGAAGAAAAACGTCGAGCGCCCCGGCAATTTCGATGGCTTCGTCTTTCTTGATGCGGACGACCTGCGTGCCTCTGAATCAACCCTCCAGGACGCACACGCACAAAGCACCACTGCAGTCGTATTTCTCACCCTGCAAGATCTGCAAGGCAGCGAAATCAAAGAGAAGCATCAAGAGATCTTCAGCTCAGATATCGACCTGCTGATCATTGACGAGACGCATTTCGGGGCACGGGCCACCAGCTTCGGAGAGGTATTGCGAAATGCATCATCCAAGGAGCAGAAGAAGGAGTTCAAGCAAGACGGGAAGATTCTAGCCAAGCAAACAGACGAGCAAATCGATATCGAATCAGCCGATAACCAGATAAAGTCACTCAACGCTCGGATACGACTCCACTTGTCCGGCACTCCATATCGCATTCTGATGGGCTCGGAGTTTGAGCCGGAAGACATCATCTCGTTCGTTCAGTTCTCCGATATCTTCCATGAACAAGCCGCATGGGACGCGGCGCACATCGATGACGATAAGTTCGAGGAGTGGGACAATCCCTACTTTGGGTTCCCGCAGATGATTCGCTTCGCGTTCAATCCTTCCCAAGCTGCCATCGATAAGATGAATAAACTAAAGGAGGCAGGTATCAGCTTCGCCTTCTCTGCACTCCTAAAACCTTGCTCAATCAAGGAAGACAAAGACGGAAACCACAAGCAGTTCGTCCACGAAACCGAGGTGCTTGATCTGTTGCGTGTGATTGACGGCAGCCAACAAGATACGAACGTGCTTGGCTTCTTGGACTACGACAAGATCAAGCAAGGAAAGATGTGCCGCCACATGGTCATGGTGCTGCCATACTGCGCCTCATGCGACGCGATGAAGCAACTCATCACCGAACATCGAGGCGAGTTCAAGAACCTCGATGATTACGAAATCATCAACATTTCCGGCGTGGATGCGCATAGGAGCTACAAGACCCCAGAGGATGTCAAAGCACGCATCGCCCAGTATGAGGAAGAGGGCAAGAAGACTCTTACGCTCACGGTCAACCGCATGCTCACCGGATCGACCGTAGAGCAGTGGGACACTATGCTCTACCTCAAAGACACGGCCTCCCCCCAGGAATACGATCAGGCGATCTTCCGTCTGCAGAACCAATACGTGCGCGAACTCACCGACGGTAAGAATCTAATCAAAGAAAACCTCAAACCACAGACCCTGCTGGTAGACTTCGATCCCCATCGTCTGTTCGCCATGCAAGAACAAAAATCCCTCATCTACAACGCCAACACTGACAAAGCAGGCAACGCGAAACTCGGTAAGCGCATCGAAGAAGAACTCAAAATATCCCCTGTCATCACCATCAACCACAACAAGATCGAACGCGTCGAAGCCGCTGATATTCTCTCGTCGGTCAGCCGCTACAACAATTCACGCTCCATTACCGATGAGGTACGTGACCTACCCGTAGACCTTGCTATCCTTGCAGACGAACGGATGCGTCGCATCATCGAGAAACAAAACCCGTTCGACTCACGAAGAGGGCTTACCCTCAACGCCCACGAAGGAGAAGACGAGGGCAGCGATCTCGACCTACCAGACACCCCAGGCGATGACCAAAACGAAGAAACCGAACAAAAGGGTACTGGGAAACCCATCCAGCACCCATCCGACGATGAAGACATCAAGGATCTCGAGAAACGCTTTCAGACCTACTACCAACGCCTCCTCTTCTTCGCTTTTCTCTGCCCAGGACACATACACTCGCTCGACGAGATCATAGAAGCCATCAACACCGGCAAGCACGACCGGCTCACCCATAATCTCGGGCTTGTGGTGGGCGATCTTAAGGTCTTACGGGACGCACTCAACCCATTTGCACTCAGCGCTTTGGATTACAAAATCCGAAACATCTCAACGCTTGCAACAGATGAGAGCCTTGAGCCTCTTGAACGTGCCATTACTTCGCTGGCGAAGTTCAGCCGCATGTCATCATCCGAGATCATCACCCCGATGAACATCGCTGACCATATGTTCACCCTTATCCCTGCAGAAAGGCTCAAAGAAAATATTCTAAGTGGGCAGAAGATACTGGATATCGCCTCAAAATCAGGAGAATATGCGGTAGCAGCAGTTAAGCGACTCAAAGAAATTGGGTTAAACCAAGAGCAATACGAAAATGTGATCTATTCGATACCGACATCAGGCATCGCCTATGAATTCACCCGGCGCTTCTACGAAATACTCGGACTCAAGACAGACTGCATCGCGGAGCATTTCAACAGCTACGACTTACTTGAAGTCAAAGATGAAAGTGGCAAAGTTGACTATGAGCGAATAGCCGACACGCTAAGACAAGAAGAACTATTCAACTTGATAGACTTAGATAACCAAATACATGGAGGGGGTCAAGTGGAATTTGCGGCAGTGGTTGGAAACCCGCCATATCAGAAAACACTCAGAGGTACGAGCGATCAACCAATTTATCCATATTTTTTGGATATTGGTTATGAACTTTCCACCATTGCTTGCTTCATCTGCCCCAGCAGATTTCTTTTCAATGTAGGAAAAACACCTAAGAAATGGAACAGGAAAATGCTGAACGATCCCCATCTCTCGGTTCCTTTCTATGAACCTTTAAGCAGTAAGGTATTTCCGAACACTGGCTTCAAAGGTGGAATTGCGATCACCTTTAGGGATGCTTTTAAAAAACATGAACCAATTGACACCTATACTCCGTATCCTGAATTAAACAGAATTGTTCAAAAAGTAAAGAATATGCCGGAATTTAGTTCATGGAAGGAGGAAATCTATCTTCAACAGAAGCTTAATCTCGAAGTACTTTACAATGACTATCCAGAATACAGACGTATTATAGGTAGCAATGGTCGTGAACGACGATTGACAACCGCCATCTTTGGCCAATTAGCATTGTTTTCGGATGATCAAAAAAATGATACTGATTTAAAGATACTAGGACTTGTTAACAATAAGAGGGTATGGAAATACATTCCACAAAAATATCTTTTAGATCACCCTAATACATACACCTATAAAGTTGTTGTTCCTAAATCCAATGGTTCTGGAGCCTTGGGCGAAGCTTTGAGCACACCTCTAATTGGGGAACCCCTAACCGGGGTTACTCAATCGTTTATAACGTTTGGGTGCTATGAGACAGAAGACACTGCAGAACGCGCATTGAAATACATCAAATCGAAAATGTGTAGGGTGCTTTTGGGTAGCCGTAAAGCTACTCAGGATAATAATCCTCCTGTTTGGTCAAATGTCCCTATCCAAAACTTTACGAGCAGCTCAGATATTGACTGGTCGGTTTCTATCCAAGAGATAGACGCACAGCTTTATAAGAAGTATGGCTTGGCACCAGAAGAGATTGATTTTATCGAAACTAATGTTTCCCCGATGGAGTAGGTTTTACATATTGCTTGAGTGTCCTTCCAGAATGCGTTCGTAGTAATAGGCAATTTAAACCGACTAACTCCATTCTTAGGTAGACGGCGATGCTCTTACAGAAGCAATTAAATTGGCGCGGATTGATGACCAACGAAGGTTCGAAGAGTTGTTTTTGAGCCTAAGCGAGGTGCCAATGTTATCGGCAGCGAGAACGAGGCTGGTAAGTCAACGCTGCTGGAAGCAACGACGTTGGCCTTGACTGGAAGGGTTCATGGACTTAGCGCTGCGGAGTACTTGAATCTTTACTGGTTTAATCGCGACGCGGTGTACAGCCATCTTTGAGAAATTGTTGTCAGCGCATAGCCCCTGAGTTTTGTATCGATGTGAAGCTCGATGTTGAAAGCAGTGATCTAGGGGAGATTCGTGGCACCAACAAGATGGCACGAGAAGACTCAGTCGGTTTGTCTATTTGGGCTCATCCCAATCTTGAGTACAAGCAAGAAGTCAATGAGTGCTTTCACCAAGGACTAGGAGGACTGCCTCGAGGTGCTGCCGGTCGAGTACTGCATGGTGAAATGGCAGACCTTTGCGAAATCCGGTGTTGCCCTGCCCCAAGGAACTCGGAATCTCGCTTATTGATGGTAGAACGATTCGCCCTGAGCGAGACATCGATTACTACACCCCACGAATTGTGGAGACACGACTGGATCCGCAAGAAGGACCTGACCCCTGTTTGGTAGACACCTGATATCCAGCCCGGTTGGGCTGGCAAGATTGGTGGACCTGACCCCCCCATTTGGTGGACACCTGATATCCAGCCCAGTCGGGCTGGGAAGAAAGGTAATCTACCACCATGTCTAGGTACTCCGAACAGTTCAAACGCGATGCCGTGGCCCTCTACGAAAACAATGAGGACCTCTCGTTGAACTCAGCATCAGCAGAGCTCGGTATCAATCGAGCCTCGCTACATTCTTGGGTCAAGAAGTACGGCACTGGCAAACGTGCCCGCATTAAAGCGGTACATGATAAAGCCCAGGCGACGACTGATTTTGAGCGAATCCGCCAACTAGAGAAAGAAAACGCGAAGCTGCGCGAAGAACGCGATATTCTGCGCAAGGCTGCGAAATATTTTGCCGAAGAGACTCACTGGTGATCCTCTTCCAGTTTGTCGATGACTACCGAACCGAGTACTCGGTTAAGCGGATGTGCCACGTGTTAAAGCTCAATCGCTCCTCGTTTTACAAGTGGGTGAGCACCCGCAAAAAGCGCAGGTTAAAGATGTATTCTGACGGTCTTATTGGTGCAAGAATCAAGGCCATCTTCGATGATGAGCACGGGCTTTATGGGGCTAAACGCATCGCCGCAAGCCTCAAGGAAGACCCGGTGTATACTCCGGTCAATCACAAGAAAGTTGCACGAATCATGAAAACCATGGGACTAAAAGGCTTTACTAAACGGCGTCGATGCACCACCACCAGGGGTAAGCTTGGTCACTGAAGTGTCCCAGGTTTTATTCCGTTTGAGTAGATGGGAAAATCTGGGACACTTCACGTGCTGAAATATCGCCATGCCTACGAGTTCTTATCCCAAATTATCGCTTATGCCGATGCTGATGTATCCCGGCGCGCAATGCTGTGCAGCGTCCTAGAGCCAAACCTGCGCATTACTGAGCTGGTTGACAGCGAAGACTTCCTCACCGGTGTCACGTTGGCCGGCGTCGCGATTGCCCAAGGTGAAGTTGAAGAGGACCATAGCGTTACCGGTGGCGAATCTGAGGCATTGCAGGTGCCGGAGTTCACTGTTCGCCTGGGCGAGCCACAGACTCCACTGCGCAGCGCCTTTGATGAAGCCGTAGAAAAGGTCAATGATCTTTTCTCGCTCGCAGGAGTTGACGTTGACAGCGGCGATACCGCCCAAATGATCGTTGCTGCTTGGGGCACGCTTTCTAGCCAGCCAGCAGCCATCAAACTCGGCCAAGACAACTCCAAGGAGCAGCTCAAGCGCTCTAAGCGGTTTAAGGCCTAAGCAAACGCGTGCAATTTTTAGTGGCATCGAACAGCGCAAGCAGCGGGATGCTCTGGTTTCTAGTGATAAAAATGTGCTCGATAGCTTGGTGGATGCACTGGCCAATATTATGGCTTCAGCAAAAGAAACAGGTCAGCTAGAAAGCTAAAAGGCCAGTTCTGTACACCGCAGCATAAAGCCCCAGGTCTCCACTGCTGTGCGGAGTTCCTGGGGCGTTGGGCTGTTGGAATTTAAATAGCCTTTTCTCCACGCTCGCCGGTGCGCACGCGGATGATGTCATCGATGGAGGATATCCAAATCTTGCCGTCACCGATTTCGCCGGTGCAGGCGGCCTCGACGATGGCGTCTACGATCTCCTCGGCTTGGTCATCGGCGACGATGAGCTCAATTTTGGCCTTGTTGACAAAGGACGTGGCGAACTTGGCGCCGCGGTAAATTTCCTTGTTGCCGCGTTGCTGGCCGAAGCCTTCCACCTCGGAGACGGTCATTCCGGGCGAACCCAGTTGCTGGAGCGCTTGCTGGATATCGTCCAGGGTAAACGGCTTGACCACGGCTGTAATGAGTTTCATGTCTGTTCCTACTTTCGCTGTTTATTCGATGGATTAGTCCCGGCTCGTCGTTCCGCGCATGGCACGGCCACCGATGTCGTAGCCGGTCTCGCGGTGCCCACCGAAGTCAATGCCGTCGGTTTCAATCTGGTCGGTCACGCGCCAGCCAATCGTGGACTTGAGTATTACCGCGATAATGGCGGTGATGACGGCGGCAAAGATTACAGCAACTACGGCGATGAGGAACTGCACGACCAACAGCTTCCAGCCGTCGGCGCCGCCACCGGTAAGAATGCCGCGGTCATTGGCAAAGAAGGCAATAGCGATGGTGCCCCACAGGCCAGCGACCAGGTGGACGCCCACAACGTCGAGGGAGTCATCGAAGCCAAAGCGGAACTTCAGTCCCACGCCCACGCTGCCGAGCATGCCGCCGAATAGACCCATGATGAGAGAGGTCACGGGGTTCAAGTCACCGGTAGCCGGGGTGATGGTCACCAGGCCAGCCACGACACCGGAGGCTGCACCCAACGAGGTGCTGTAGCCATCGCGAATCTTTTCCACGAGCAACCAGCCCAAAATAGCGGCAGCAGTAGCGGCGGTGGTGTTGATCCAGGCCAGGCCGGCAAGGCCATCGGCAGCAAAGGCGGAACCGCCGTTGAATCCGAACCAGCCAAACCACAGCAGGCCGGCACCCAGCATGACCATGGGTAGGTTGTGGGGGCGCTGCACGCTGTGCGGGAATCCTTGGCGCTTGCCTACCACGATGGCCAGGACCAAAGCGGCCGTACCAGCGGAAATGTGGACGACGGTGCCACCGGCAAAGTCGATAGGTGTAATGAGGGCCTCGCCGTCTTCACTGCCGAAGATCCAGCTGGCGATGCTGTCTTCGCCATCGCCAAGGATGCCGCCACCCCAGACCATGTGTGCCAGCGGGAAGTAGACAAGGGTTGCCCAGATACCGCTGAAGATCATCCACGTACCAAACTTCACGCGACCTGCCAGCGCACCGGAAATAATCGCGGTGGAGATAACGGCGAAGGTGAGCTGGAATCCGATATCGATGACGTTGGGATAACCGTTCTCACCTTCGATGTAGCCACCGTTGTCATCAAAAATGGAATCCTTCAGCCCGAAAAGCTCGAAGGGATTGGCAACGATTCCGCCCCAGGACTCCGTTCCGTAGCTCATCGACCAGCCCCAGAGGACGTAGATAATGCTGACCACGGCGAGAGAACCAAAGGACATCAGCATCATGTTGAGCACACCCCTGCGCTCAGTCATGCCTCCATAAAAAAGTGCCAGCGCTGGCGTCATCAGCAGCACGAGAGCTGCGCTTATGAGCATCCAACTGGCATTACCTGCAGTCACCGCATCCATTGGGTCTCCTTGTAGATTGTCTAAAATTTTCTTTTTATAACGGTAGTCTTACAGGTATTTAATATCTATTGTGCTATAGATTAATCCCCTATCCGGGGTTAGAGCACCCCTCTGTGCTGCAGGTTTACACACCGCAAGGCGGCGAAGGTTGCGCGAGAGGCCAGAGCCCACCCCGGGGAATGAAAGGCTCGACCCTCCCACCAGAGGAATTAAACCAATCCGACTTGGAAGGTAGTACCCACCCCGCAACTGAACTTCACCCCGAATAGTGAAATCTTTTGCCGGGATGTGTACACCGTTCTACAGTGCTTAGTGGTTGAAAAATAACATTCTTCACTTTGGACACTTTGTGCCCATGTACTAGCCGTCTATTACGTATAAGGAACGCGTACATGTCCGCATCCAACACTCCCCCAGCCACTCCCGCAGAGGAACGGACTATCAAAACCGTGGCCGAGCAGGCATCAGCCAAGCCCGGAAGAGCTCACCAAAAGCGCCGCTTGAGCGATGGCTGGAAGCTTTTTATCTGCATTGTGATCGTTGTCGTTGGTGCCTTGGGTTCCTCCCTGGTGCAGACCAACGGCGGCAATATTCAGGTCACCGATCTCAAAATCGCCGGCAAGCACGGCGCCACCGCGACCGCGGATCTTTTCCGGCCCAAGGACGCGACACCGGAGAATAAAGCGCCGATGGTCATCGTCTCGCCCGGTTTCCAACGCACCAAGGAAACTCAGGTCTCCAACTCGCTGGAATTGGCCCGGCGCGGCTTTGTCACCCTGGTAGTTGACCCATATAACCAGGGCGAATCGAGCTCGCAGCACCCGGACGATGGCGATACCGCCGTCGTAACTGCCATTGATTACGTCACTGACCACTTGGATACGTTTAATTACGTCGACGAGGATCGCATCGGCATTACCGGCCACTCCGCCGGTGGTACTGCGGTGCGCACCGCAGCCAATAAGTACGGCAAGAAGGTAGACGATGCCCTCGAAGCTGCCAAGGACCCAAATAGCGAAGGCGGCACCACCATCACGGACGGCGAGCGCAAGCGCGCCGAGGACCTAGATAAGATCTCCGCGGTCTTTATCTCTGGCTGGCTCAAGAACTTAAACGATAAGAAGTTTGCCCACGTGCACTCCAATATGGCGCTGGGCTATGCCCGCTACGATGAAGGCGGCTACCGCAATATCAACGGCGATGGCGATCTGCGCGATGCCCCAGAGGCCCTGTCCATGGTCAACTCTGGGCTCAAGAAACAAGACCAGGTGGACCGCATTGAAATTGGCCATGGGTACGGGGACATCGACAAGGGCACCTACCGCATTGCCTATAACGATGAAACGCTGCACCCGCTGCAGCCGCTTACACCCAGTGCCATCGGCAGTATCCTCGAGTTCTTCGATGACACCCTGGATGCCCCAGTGAAGATGGATTCCGGCAATCAGACGTGGTGGCTCAAGGAGGTCTTTAACCTCCTGTCCCTCATCGGCGGCATCGCCATGCTCTTCCCACTGACCCGCATGCTATTGCGCACCCGCTACTTCGCACCAGTGGCGCAGGCGCTTCCAACGGTGCCGAAGCGCCCACGGGGCAAAGAGGCCGCGAAGTTTTGGGCGTTCTTCGTGCTTACGGCGGCCATCGCGTTCTTCACGTTCATGCCGCTGGCAAACCTATCGCAAGATGTCTTTTACGATGCCGCGAATAAGGTCAGTACCTGGTTCTTCCCGGCGCGCATGGTCAACTCGGTGGTCTTGTGGGCCATCGTCAACGGCATAGTCGGGCTTATCTTGTTCTATATCACCCGGGATAAGTCCACCTACGCCCGTGGCGAGCGCGCCCGTTCCTGGGGCATCACGATGAGCTGGCGCACCTTTGGGCGCACGCTACTGCTGGCCTTCATCTTGCTCTTCGTGTATTTCTCCGTGCTATCCATTGTGTATCTCGCTTTCCACAATGATTACCGCTTCTTGGTCGTAGCCTCCCGCCCGCTAACACTGCGCTGGTTCCTTGTGGCTCTCATGTACGTGCCGGCGATGTTCATCTTCTACCTGGCCAACTCCATTCGCGCCGGTGTGGGCACGCGCTATAGCGATACGCCCAAGTGGCAGACCTACCTCATTGCGGCGCTGGCCAACTCCGTCGGCTTGGCGATGATCTTCGTTATCCAATATTCCGTCTTCGCCGCCACCGGCACGGTGCACTGGACCGATGACTGGCTGTATGTCAATATGCTGCAGTCCATCTTGCCCATGATGATCCTGCTGCCCATCTTGAACAAGATGTTTTATGCCAATACCGGCCGCGTATGGCTTGGGCCCCTGGTTATCGCGCCCATCTTTATCACCATGTCCCTAGGCGGCAGCGTGGCCTATATCCCGAGCCTCGCTTAAGCTCTAAGCCATGAGTGAAATCACCAAGCAGTATTCCGTTGACCTTAACCGCGTAGGAAATTCGGTGTACCGGGCCACCAATGCGGATGGGGCCAGCATCGAATTTGGCCGCGGGGAGGGCCTGTTGTCGCCGGTAGAACTCCTGCTGGCCGCCGTCGCGGGGTGCACCGCGGTGGATGTGGATGTCGTAACCTCTCGGCGCACCGAGCCGGAGTCTTTCCAGGTGCGCGCGGAGGGCGACCGCGTGGACGAGGATGGCGCCTCGCGGCTTTCCGATGTCCGCGTTGCCTTCAACCTCGCCTTCCCTTCCACCCCGGACGGCGATAAGGCCCGCGCGCTCGTAGATAACCTGATTCGCATTTCCCACGAGAAGGACTGCACGGTCTCGCGCACCGTGGAACACGCCACGAACGTGGAATTTAGCAACGTGTCAAAATAAACACGATTCCCCCACTATCTCCTGCTATGGTGCATTTGTTAACTATTGTGACTAATGCGATCACTGCAGGAGCTTTTCATGTCACCGTCTCTGTCTCGTCGCGGCCTCTTGAAGGCAAGCGCCCTTGCCCTTACCGCCGGCGCCATTGGTACGGCCGCACCCTCTGCCGCCGCCCTCGGCCCGGTGCGCGGCACCATTATCGATTTTTCCTCCGGCGTCCCCTCCCCCGCGGCCATCAAGCGCGCGGGCCATATCGGTGCCATTCGCTACGTTTCCAATAAGCGCCCCGGCGCGGCTTGGATGACCGGCAAGCCGGTTACCCTTCAAGAGGCCGCGGCCAATGCCGCCGCCGGCCTGCCCACGGCCTCGGTCTATCAATTCGGCCGCGCCGAAACCGCCGATTGGAAGCAGGGCGCGGCCGGCGCCGCCATCCACGCCCCGCAGGCCATTTCGCTACACAAGGCCGCCGGTGGCCCTACGCACCGCCCCATCTACATCGCCATCGACGATAACCCCACCCGCGAGCACTACACCCAGTTCATCCGGCCGTACCTGCAGGCATTTTCCAAGGCCCTGTCCGTGGCCGGTTACCAGACCGGTGTCTACGGCAACTACAACGTCATCGAGTGGGCCAGCCAGGATGGGATTGGCACGTTCTACTGGATGCACGACTGGGGTTCCAACGGGAAGATCCACCCCAAGACCACCATTCACCAGCTGCCGCAGTCGCGCCAGCAGACCATCGAGAACGTCATCGTCGATGTCAACGAGGTATACGCCAGCGACTGGGGCCAATGGACGCTCGGTTCCAAGCAGCCAGGCATCCAGGATCTCAGCTCCACCCTGGACAAGGCCATCCCGAATATGCCGGATTTGCCGCAGCTCAACGCGGACGGGGTGAGCTTTAAGGGGTCATCGCTAAGCAACGAGCAAATTCGCGGGCTTGCCGATGCCGCCCAGGATATCGCCAAGGCCTTTAAGTAAGCCTATTTCCCCTTGGGCTCGGAGGACTTCTTTTCGTCCTTCTTGCCCTCGTCCTTCTTCTCGCTCGAGGTCGGCTTCTCCGAGGTCGTCTCGATGGGCGGGACGTCCTCGCCGTCCTTGTACTTCAGGAACCGCTCGGTAGCCTTGCCCAGGCTCTCGCCATTGATTTCGCTCTTCACGTAGTCCGTGAGGTCATCGGCAGAGCCATTAATGGAGGCTGCGGCGACGAAGTTCTTGCCAAAGGACACCGAGGAATTGATCGACTTGTCATTGGACCAGCCCCACTTGCTGCCCACCACATTTGAGAGCTTCGCGGTGCCATAGTCTTGGTCATAGCCATCTTCTGAGACCGGATCCGCGTGCGACATCGCCACCAGCACGGGGTGGGTTTCATCGCGCTTGATGAGCTGAGAGATGAAGCTGGCCACGTCATAGGTGGAGGTTTCCGAATAGCCCCAAGTCTCGCCCGCCTTGGTGGATTCCAGATCGTATTCCTTGGCAATCTTATCGATGGAATCCGGGTACTTCTTGAACAGCTCCTCGGCGCTCTTATCAGAAGAGCTGGCGATCATGCCGAGCGCCTCGTATTTGTCCTCGTACTCGCCCTGTTCAATGACGTAGGTGGCGATGTAGAGCTTGATGAGGCTAAGCGCCGGGCGGGGATCGTGTTCTGCCGCAGAGCCCATATACATGCCATCGTGCAGGCGAATATAGCTAATGGAATGATCCTCATCCCCCTTGAGGAACTCATTGATCCGCGGGGGCACCTTTGCTGCCCTATGCGCAGTAATCGTGGTGTCTTCGGCTTTGGCGGTGCTGTCTCGCTCGCTATTGCTGCACCCAGCAACCGTAGAGCAGGCAAGCATGCACACGGCAAGGGCGGCACCAGCCTTTACTGATGCCGCCGCGTTGAGAGAGGACGGTTTAAACACGTCGAACCATATTACCGGTAATTGCTCCTTTTCGGGCAATTAGTGCTGGACTGGGGCCTCGACGCCCACACCAGTCAGGGAACGAACTTCCATTTCTGCCGCCAGCTCGTCCAAGTTATCTGGCTTGGTCACGATGGAGACGAACCAACCAACGAAGAAGGACAGCGGGATGCTGACCAGACCCGGCGAGGTCAGCGGGAAGATAGCCCAGTCCGCGTTCGGGAACATGGCGCTTTCGGTGCCGGATACCGCTGGGGAGAAGAAGATGAGGACCAAGCAGGAGACAACACCGGTGTACATGGAGGCCACGGCACCCGCGGTGTTGAAGCGGCGCCAGTACAGCGAGTACAGGATGGTCGGCAGGTTAGCCGATGCCGCCACTGCGAAGGCCAGGGAGACCAGGAAGGCCACGTTCTGGGTCATCGCCAAGATCCCCAAGATGATGGAGACAATACCCAGGACCACCACGGTGGCCTGCGAGACGCGCACCTGCTCTGCCTCGGTGGATTCACCGTTGCGAATGACCGCGTGGTAGATATCGTGCGCGATGGAGGCGGAGGCGGTAATCGCCAAGCCCGCCACCACGGCGAGCACGGTAGCGAAGGCCACGGCGGAAATAATCGCCATGAAGATGGAGCCACCGATTTCCAGTGCCAGCAGCGGTGCCGCGGCGTTCGCGCCACCCGGTGCGTTCAGGATGCGGTCCGGTCCAACCAGTGCGGCTGCACCGTAGCCCAGAATCAGGGTCATCAGGTAGAAGGCACCGATGATAACGATGGCCCAGGTCACGGAGCGACGAGCCTCAACGGCGGTCGGCACGGTGTAGAAGCGCATCAGCACGTGTGGCAAGCCGCCCACGCCCAGCACGAGGGACATACCCAAGGAGATGAAGTCCAACTTAGCGGCGGTAGAGCCACCGTACTTCAGGCCCGGCTCCATGATTTCCTTGGCCTCATAGCCCTTTTCATGGAGGTAATCGGAGGACGCGTGCATATCAATCGCGGTGCTGAACATGTTGCTGAAGCCACCGCGCAGGGAGATAAACACCATGATGCACATGATGACCACACCGGTCACCAGCAGGACGGCCTTAATCATCTGCACATAGGTCGTACCCTTCATGCCGCCGACCAAGACGTAGAGGATCATCAGCACGCCGACGATGCCGACGACGACTGCCTGCCACTTGAAGTCATGGATGTTTAGCAGCACGGCCACCAGCGAACCGGCGCCGGCCATCTGGGCAATGAGGTAGAACAGCGTCACGAAGAGCGTGGCGATGGACGCGGCCACGCGCACCGGCTTTTGCTTCAGGCGGAAGGACAAAACGTCCGCCATGGTAAAGCGGCCCACGTTACGCATCGGCTCGGCCACGAGCATCAGGGCCACGAGCCAAGCGACGAAGAAGCCGACGGAGTACAAGAATCCGTCGTAGCCGTTAAGCGCCACCGCACCGACGATACCGAGGAAGGACGCTGCAGAAAGGTAGTCACCGGAAATGGCCAAGCCATTCTGGCGGCCGGAGAACGAGCCACCACCGGTATAAAAGTCCGAAGCCTTCTTCGTGGTCTTGCCGGCGCGCAGCACGACGGTCATCGTCACCACGAGGAAGATGCCGAAGATGGAGATATTCAGAATCGGGTTACCGGCAGAAGTTTCTTGTGCAAGGTAAGTGGTAGTCATTTACTTGGCCTCCAACTTCTCACGAATAGCAACCGATTTAGGCTGAATATTCTTATTGGCGTACTTCACGTAAACCCAGGTAATGATGAACGTGGTGAGGAACTGGGCTAGGCCGAAGACGAGGCCAATATTCCAGCCGCCATCGCCAAGCTCAATGGCCATAAAATCAGGCGCAAACACGGCAGTCAGCACGTAGACGATGTACCACACGAAAAACGCGACGGTCATGGGAAAAGTGAAACTACGATAAGCGCTGCGCAGCTCGCCAAACTCTTCGCTATCGCGCATTTCTATGTAGTCGGCTGCCGTAAGCTCACGGCGCTCGACGGAAGCAGTTGTATCACTCATAGAAGGGTTGTCTCCTTGGGTGAGAGAGGTTCTGTACAAACGAGGCGAGATGTGTTGTTCATCACTACCTGCGTTACTATGTAAGATACAGAACATTTTTTGCAAAGCAGTAAATATTGCCAATACGCCCCATAAAAACTCCCCCCTTTTAGCTTGATAGGTTCCGATGAACTGGGCTAATATTCTTTGCAAATCACCCCCTTCACCCTGAATTTAAGTGGTTCGCAAATTTTGTTAACCAGACATTAACTAATGAGTAAAGGCCGCACGAAAGGAACCACCTATCAACGTCGTTGGTGCTTTGACCAGCACGTACTCTCCACCCAACGGGCACGCACAGCAAAAGCCACCGACGACGCCGTCGCCGGTGGCTCCTTCGCCCGAGAGTGCTTTCTTAGCCCTCAGCACCCGGGAATTCGCGGGGGTCATTAAACATGCGGCCGAAGCCTTCTTGGCCTTCCAAGGAGTCAACCGCGGCGATTTCATCCTTGCCCAGCTCTAGCTCCGCGGCGGCCAGGTTCTCCTTGAGACGCTCACTGCGGGCGGACTTCGGAATAACGGAAATGCCCTTGGCCATCAGGTACGCCAGTACCACCTGGCCCTCGGTAGCCTCGTGCGCGGCGGCAATCTTTTCAATCTCCGGGTTATTAAGCACCACGCCGCGTGCCAGCGGCGACCAAGCCTCGGTCACGATGCCGTGCTTGTGGTGGAATTCGCGCAGCTCCGGCTGGGTGAATCCGGGGTGCAGCTCTACTTGGTTGAGCACCGGGGTAATGCCGGTCTTATCAATGAGATCCTCGAGGACCTCCTCGTAGAAGTTAGCGACACCGATGGAAGCAATCTGACCCATGCCCTGCAGGCGGGCAATGGATTCAAAAGTCTCCACGTACAGCCCGCCCTGTGGCCACGGCCAGTGGATAAGGTACAGGTCCAAGTAATCCAGCTTCAGCTTCTCCATGGATTCCTGGAAAGCCTGTTCCACCTTCTGCGCGCCGTGATGGGAGTGCCAGACCTTGGAGGTAATGAACAGGTCCTCGCGGGTGACGTCGCCCGCGTCAATGGCTTGGTTCAGCGCGGTACCCAATGCCTCTTCGTTCTTATACAGCGTTGCCGTATCAAAGTGGCGGTAGCCAAGGTCAATGGCTTCGCGGACTACGCGAATACATTCATCGTCATTGAGCTTGTAGGTTCCCAGACCCAGCTGGGGCATCTCGCGGTCATCATTGAAAGAAATATTTGGCACAGTCATACTCCCCATTGTGCCCCAGTTTGCCGTCTTATGCGGTCCCCTGCGGCAACTGACTGCCTCTACACAACGAAAGACCGGCTCCCCTTAAGGGGAGCCGGTTCAACGCTTTTAGCGCAGATTAGTCGGCGCGGATAAGGTCAATGATAAAGACCAGGGTACGGCCGGACAGCGGGTGCGCACCGCCGGCAGGGCCGTAGGCCTTTTCCGGCGGGATGATGAGTTGACGGCGACCGCCCACCTTCATTCCCGGGATGCCCTCTTGCCAGCCGGCAATGAGACCGGTCAGTGGGAACTCGATGGACTGGCCACGGTCCCACGAGGAATCGAATTCTTGGTTGGTCTCATATTCGGCGCCAACGTAGTGGACCTCCACTACGCCGCCAGGCTTAGCTTCAGCACCATCGCCTACGACGATGTCCTCGATGACGAGGTCGGTCGGCGCCGGGCCAGACTGGGCTTCAATAACAGGTTTATCCATGGGGATTATTCTCCTTGGGAAATCTAGTTTGTTCGTGCGGTCGCAATGAAACCGAACCGAGCTGCACCAATTATAGTGCTCAAGCCCGATTCGGTTGAATTGGGGCGACCAAAAGCGCTAATTAGCGCTCGCTGCGAGGGGTAACCTTGCGCAGGGTTTCACCGGTGTAAATCTGGCGAGGACGGTTAATCTTGGTGTTCATCTCCAGCTGCTCGCGGTACTGAGCGATCCAGCCCGGCAGGCGGCCGATGGCGAAGAGGACGGTGAAGAAGTCCGTCGGGAAGCCCATGGCGCGGTAGATGAGGCCGGTGTAGAAGTCCACGTTCGGGTAGAGCTTGCGGGAGACGAAGTAATCGTCGTTCAACGCAATCTCTTCCAGCTTCATGGCCAGATCCAGCATCGGGTCGCCGCCCAGGTGATCGATGATCTCGTGTGCGGTTTCCTTGACGATGGCCGCGCGTGGGTCGTAGTTCTTGTACACGCGGTGGCCGAAGCCCATCAGGCGAACGCCCTTTTCCTTGTTCTTCACGCGGTTCATGAAGTCGGTAGCGTCGCCGCCGTTGTTCTTCTCGATGTCCTCGAGCATCTCCAGCACGGCCTGGTTAGCGCCGCCGTGCAGCGGGCCGGACAGGGCGTTGATGCCGCCGGCGATGGAGACGAACATGTTGGCCTGTGCGGAACCAATCATGCGGACGGTGGAGGTGGAGCAGTTCTGCTCGTGGTCAGCGTGCAGGATGAGCAGCTTGTCCAGTGCCTTGGAGACAACCGGGTCAACCTCGTACTCCTCGGTGGGGTAACCGAACATCATGCGCAGGAAGTTCTCGCGCGCGTTCAGGTTGTTATCCGGGTACATATAAGGCTTGCCCTGGGATGCGCGGTAAGCGTAAGCGGCCAGCATCGGCACCTTAGCCAGCAGGCGAACGGTAGCCTTGTCCAGCTGCTCCTCATCCAGTGGGTCCAGCTGATCCTGGTAGTAGCTGGAGAGAATGTTCACGGAGGAAGCAAGCACGGCCATCGGGTGGGCATCGCGCGGGAAGATGTTGAACTGTGCCTTAAAGTCCTCATCCAAAAGGGTGTGGTGGCGGATGGCGTTATTGAACTCCGACAGTTCCTGCTCATCCGGCAGGTGACCCTTAATCAGCAGGTAGGAAACCTCATTGAAGGTGGCGTTATTTGCCAATTCAGCGATATCGTAGCCACGGTAACGAAGGATGCCCTCCTCACCGTTAATAAAGGTAATCTTGGACTCGGTGGAGCCGGTGGAGGTGTAGCCGGGGTCGAAGGTAACAAGCCCGGTTTCCTTGCGGAGCTTGGAGATATCGAAGCCGGAATCGCCCTCAGTGGACTGCTTGATATCCATCTCGTACTCGTTGCCAGCGTGCTTGAGTACTACCTTGTTTTCTTCAGTAGACACGGAATTTCCTTTCCCTGTTAAAGAGTTCTTTAAGGCGCTAACTTACACAAGTCAGCCTTATACCTATTCACACTCTAGCAAACTTTGTGATACTGCCAACAAGTTTACGGGTATCAAAATACCTGCCATTCAACCGGAACTGTTCTACACTGGCGGCATGAGTACTCCAGAAATCACACTGCCAGCAGATCTCTTGCCTTCCGATGGCCGCTTTGGTTGCGGCCCCTCCAAGGTGCGCCCCGCCCAGATCGAGGCCATAGACCCCGCTATCGTGGGCACCTCGCACCGCCAGCCGGCGGTGAAAAACCTCGTGGGATCCGTACGCGAGGGCTTAAGCGATCTCTTCTCGCTTCCTGAAGGGTACGAGATCGTCTTTTCTTTGGGCGGTGCCACGGCCTTTTGGGACGCGGCCACCTTTGGCCTCATCGAGCGCCGGTCGGCCCACCTGACCTTTGGCGAGTTCTCCACCAAGTTTGCCAAGGCAGCCTCCAAGGCCCCGTGGCTCGATGCCCCGGCCCTTACCGAATCCCCCGCCGGCACCGCCCCGGATCCGCGCGAGCTTGCGGCCGATGCCGATGTCGCCGCCTGGGCCCACAATGAAACCTCAACCGGTGCGATGACGGAGGTCGTTCGCCCCCACCCCCACAACGACCAGCAGCTCGTGCTTGTCGATGCCACCTCTGGCGCCGGCGGCCTTCCCGTCAATATTGCAGAGACCGACGTGTACTACTTTTCGCCGCAGAAGTGCTTTGCTTCCGACGGCGGACTCTGGCTCGCCGCTATGTCCCCGGCGGCCTTAGAGCGCATCGAAAAGATCAATAACTCCGATCGCTTCATTCCGGAGTTTTTGAACCTGCAGACCGCGGTGAATAACTCCCGCAAGAACCAGACCTATAACACCCCGGCTATTGCCACCCTGCTCATGCTGGATAACCAGATCAAGTGGATGAATGACAATGGCGGCCTCGACGGCATGATCAAGCGCACCACCGAGTCCTCCTCCACGCTGTATAACTGGGCTGAATCCCGCCCGGAGGCCACCCCGTTCGTCAGCGATCCGGCGGCGCGCTCGCTAGTCGTGGGCACCATCGATTTCGATGACTCCGTGGATGCCGCCCACCTTGCCGCGACCCTGCGGGCCAACGGCATCCTCGATGTCGAGCCGTACCGCAAGCTCGGCCGCAACCAGCTGCGCGTGGGTATGTTCCCGGCGATTGAGCCTGGGGACATCGCCAAGCTCACGCAGTGCATCGACTACGTGCTGGATGCCAACTAAGTCATCAACATGCCCCGCCGCCTCGCATGGCGCGGGGCCTTTTCGCGTTATAGTTGACTGCATCACAGATCCGTCCTTCCGTCGATAGGCAAAGGAGCGCCACACTATGCGCGAGCTGTTTCTCGTTGACAGCGAATCGAGCGAAGACTCATTGGTGCTACGCACCGAAGAAGGCGAAGAGTTTTCCCTTCCCATCACCGATGAGCTGCGTTCCGCCCTCACGCCCGCCGCTAGCAAGCCGGCACCGCCGAAGCTAGCGCCGATGCCCAAGCCCTCCCACGAAGAGGAAGAAAAGCAGATCCGGCCGGCAGAGATCCAAAACCGCATTCGCGCCGGCGCCTCCACGGCAGAGCTCGCGGAAGAAATGCACGTGGATGAATCGCGCATCGAGCCCTTCGCCTACCCGGTCATGCTGGAGCGCAACCGCATTTCTGAGGTGGCCAAGCAGGCCCACCCGGTGCGCGAAGACGGCCCGGCCAAGCTCACCCTGTGGGAAGTACTGGCGAGCTCCTTTGCCGCCCGCGGCCATTCCCTTTCAGAATCCACGTGGGATGCCTACCGCCATCAGGGCGAGCCGTGGGTGGTGCGCGTGACCTGGAAGGCTGGCCTTTCTGAGAACGAGGCGGAATGGACCTTCAAGCAGTCCATGTCCTCCCCCGCTACGGTCGAGGCCCGCAACTCGGTCGCGGCAGACCTTACGGACCCGGACTTCGTGCAGCCGGTGCGATCGCTGACCTCCCTGGGAAGCGGCCGCTACGACGAAGCCATTGACGGCGACCAGCCCGCCAATGTCACCGATATTTCCGGTTCCAGCGAGGAGACGGAAGAAGAGGAATTCCTGCAGAATCCGTCCTCCGAGTCCAAGCCCTCGAAGCGCCGCCGCAAGGCCGTCACCCCACACTGGGAGGACGTGCTCTTGGGCGTTCGTTCCAATACCAAGCGCCCGAGGGACTAAACAGTGGACATCTCTCATGCCGTTCTCACGCTGTGGTACATCTCCAAGCCCGGCGCCGAAGAAGTTCTCAAGACCGAGCCCAAGGCGGACCGCGGGTTCGGCCGCAAGTTCCTAGCCCAGCTCAACCCCAAGTTCCCGGTCACCCCGATTGGGCAATTCCCCCTGAACCGCTCCGCGCAGACGGATCCGAATGAGTACTACATCGGCGGCTACCCGGGCATTACCGTGGTGCAAACGGTCTGCGAGGGCGATTCCGTCCTGCTTTCCCAGCTGCCGCAAGACCTCTTGAACGCGGTTCCCGCCCAGCGGGTTATCGCCCTGGTCAGCAACGCGGACGAGGACTATGCGGGCTTCGCGCTGTGGGAAGGCGGCGAGCTCAAGCGCTGCCTGTGTGCCTCCCGCGACCGTCTCTACGAGGACACCGGCCTGCCCGAGCCCTTCGAGGCGCCGTTCTGGGCCGGCGAAAAGGACGAATCCCTCGGCGGCATTTCCCTGCCGTTTCGCCCCCACAGCATCATGGAGGCCGCCCAAAAACACTGGTTGGGCATCACCGTGGGACAGGAAGGCCCGGATCTCGATGTCGTGGGCTATGCCGTCGACGGGCGCCCAGAACCCAAGATCGATCCGCCGAAGCCGAAGCAGCCGGTCAGCGAGTTCGCCGCTCAATCCGCGAATAAGCTGGGCCTTAATGATTATGACGACTACGAGGACCACGATGCCGAGCCGGATTCCACCGGCGATGAGATCCTTTCCACCGCCAAGCACCTCGGCTCGCTAATTGGCAACTGGCTGCGTCAGACGTTTAAGTCACTTAAGGATCGCTGGCGCTCATAAAAGGAAATGGCGGCGGCGGTTGCCACATTAAGGGAATCGGTACCTGGGGCCATCGGTATCCGCGCGCGGATATCGGTGGCCTTCATCGCGTGCTCGGTAAGCCCGGGACCCTCCGCACCTACCAGCATGGCCACCTTGTCCTGCCCGTGCATGGCCTCTGCCAGGTGCACCGCTTGGGGGTTGGGGGTTAAGGAAATGAGGGTGAAGGAGGCATCGGCAAGCGCCTGCAAGGAACGCTGCCACGTGGTGAAACCGCCCTCCAAATGGGCAAAGGGCACGCGGAGCACGTGGCCCATGGATACGCGCACCGAGCGTCGATAGAGCGGATCCGCAGCACCTGAGCCCAGCAATACCGCATCCACGTTCATGCCGGCCGCATGGCGGAAAATGGCGCCGATATTTTCATGATCCCCCACGCCCTCCAGCACGGCGATGGTGCGGGCCTGCTCCAGAATCTCGCCCACCTCCGGCTCTGGGGCGCGGTTTGCGGCGGCAACCAACCCGCGGTGCATATCGAACCCTGCGACCTCCGCGAGGGTCTCACGCGATACTTCGTAGACGGGGCACTCTGGCTCTCCGTACTCTGCAAAGAAGGCCTCCAGCTTCTGGGGAAAGCCCACCAGGCACCGCATGGGAAACCGCGATTCCATCAGGCGGGCTGCCACCAAGGGGCCTTCTGCAATGACCAAACCCTCGCCGGATTTATCGGATTTGTTGAGGTTCCGAATATCATCCAGGCGAGGGTCACGGGGATCAGAAATATGCATGCCTTCCAGGCTAGCCGATGGCCTCCGAAATCGGATCGATGCCAAAGTAAATGACGAACAAGCCAGCAAGCAGCCACATGATCCAGTGCACCTGCTTGGCCTTACCAGCAAAGGTGGACATGAGCGCAAAGGTAATAAAGCCCACGCCGATGCCGTTGGCAATCGAATAGGTAAACGGCATGACCACGATGGTAAGGAAGGCCGGGATGGCCACTTCCATGCGCGTCCACGGGATATCCGTGAGCTGCGCAGCCATCATCACGCCCACGATGACCAGGACGGGCGCGGCGGCCTCGATGGGCACGATCTCATAGAGCGGGGTGAAAAACATGGCGGCGATAAACAGCAGGCCGGTCATGATATTGGCCAGGCCGGTGCGCGCGCCATCGGCAATGCCGGCAGAGGAATCCGCGAAGACGGTATTCGAGGATGCCGAGCCCAAACCACCGGCGACCGCACCGGTGCCTTCCACAACCAGAGCCTTCTTCATGCCCGGCAGGTTGCCGTTTTCATCCACGAGCTTGGCCTGCTTACCCAGCCCGGTCATGGTGCCCATGGCATCAAAGAAGTTGGTCAGCAGCAAGGTAAAGATGAGCAGGACCGTGGAAATCACGCCGATATTGGCAAAGGCGCCCACCAGGTTCACATCGCCCACGATGGAAAGGTCCGGTATGCCACCCAGCGCATCTGGGGCCTCTGGGGCGGCCATGCCCCAGTCCTCCGAGTCGGTGAATGCCTGGACAATAAAGGCGATCACCGTGTTGAGGATGATGGCAATAAAAAGCCCACCCGGGACATTGCGGATGACCATGAAGGCACAAATGATAAGGCCAATGACAAAGACCACCGCCGGCCAGGTGGCAATCGATCCATTAATTCCCAGGCCCACCGGCACGGTGGTCTGTGCGGCATCGGGCACGCGGGTGACAAACCCGCCGTCCACGAAACCGATCATGGCGATGAACATGCCAATGCCCACGCCCATCGCGGCCTTCATGGGCTGCGGGATGGCGTCAAATACTGCGGTGCGGAAACCGGACACGGCGAGCAGGACGATAATAAGGCCCTCGATTACCACTAGGCCCATGGCTTCTTGCCAGGTCAGCCCGCTGGTGGCGACCATGCTGATGGCGACGAAGGTATTCATGCCCAGTCCCGCGGCCATGGCGAAGGGGTACTTCGCAATCGCGCCGAAGGCGATGGACATGACGCCGGCGACCAGCGCCGTAGCTGCCGCGACCTGCGGCACGCCTAAGGTATAGCCCTCCGCATCCGGGCTCGTGCCCAGGATCAGCGGGTTGAGCAAAATAATATATGCCATGGCGAAGAACGAGACCGTTCCCGCGCGTAGCTCAGTTCCAATGGTGGAACCGCGTTCAGAAATCTGGAAATAGCGATCGAGAGTGGCTTTCACGCCGTGCCCTTTCACGTAGAGCGGTATTTTTACGCCCTAAGTGTGCTGCTTTAATCCCCAAATTCAAAATCTTGGTAAATGGGCTTTTCGTCATCGAAGGCCGCGGCCGGCGCCTTCTCCTCACTCACCCGCGTCTGCGAATGCGCACCACACCCGTAGCGCGCATGCACCACGCGGCCATCGGCGGAATACTCATTGGCGCATACCCCAAAGTTATCCATCAGCTGCATATAAAACGCGCACGTGCGGCACTGCAGATGCGCCTTGGCCGCCATCTCCGAGGTTGGGCCATATTCTTCTTGCCAGCGCTGCTTGGCATCCGCTAGGCCCTTGGCGGAAAGCTCATTTCCATTCAGGCGCTCATCATCGACGGCCGGCGGCATAAGATCCCCCGGTCCCAAATCCCCCGGCAGCACGCGGTCCTCATACGGCACCCATTCCGGGGCCTGCAGCGCTTCCCCGCCCGGTACCAGCGCCACCTCATTGACGGTGACGTAGCGCGAGCCTTCCGCGCACGCGAGCACGGCCTGCCATTCCCAGCCTGGGTATCCTGGCATATCCGCTTCAAAGCGATGGGTGACAACGTTGCGGCCCATTCCGGCTACGCCCCTATGCTTGCCGATGCCCCCTTCCCCCACCTCTTCCAAAGCCTCACGCGCGATGCGTACGGCGCGGGAATCGATCAACGGATTTGCTTTTCGCTTACTCACGCCCCTCATTATTCATGATGGCCCGACGACAGTGGTACATATGGTGCATGTCGTTTCTCCGCCGCGCCGCGCTCATCGCCGTGCCCTGCTGCGCCTTGACCGCCTGTTCCTCTGATTCTTCTGACTCCCCCAATTCTCCCGAGCACCTTTCAGTCGAGGTCCTCGATACCGCGCCGCTGCCAGAGAACTCCTTTACACAAGGACTAGAGGAAGACGGCGAGGGCAATCTGCTGCTCGGCACCGGGCAATGGGGCGAATCCAAACTCATCCGATTCTCCCCTGAGACCGGCGAGGTCCTGCAGGAACACGCCCTCGATGACTCGCTTTTTGGGGAGGGCATTACCCAATACGGTGATTCCATCTGGCAATTGACTTGGAAGCGCGGGCAGGCCCTGCGCTATGACGGCGACTTCCAGCGCACTAAGTCTGCCACCTATGCCGGCGAAGGCTGGGGGCTATGCGCCAACCAGGACGAGCTCATCATGTCCGATGGCACCTCTACCCTGCGGCACATGGATCCAGAAACCTTTGCGGAGCGCTCGACCACCGAGGTCACCCTCGAGGGCTCGCCCGTGGAAGAGCTTAACGAGCTGGAATGCGTGGACGGTGATGTCTACGCCAACGTGTGGGGCAGTGAAGATATCTACCGCATAGATCCCTCCTCCGGCGAGGTAACCGCGGTGATTTCTACCGATGCCATCGATAAATCGAAATACACCGATCCCGATGATGTCTTAAACGGCATCGCCCATATCGAGGGCACCGATGAATTCTGGCTTACCGGCAAGCGGTGGGATGAGCTCTACCGCGTTCGAGTAAAGTAATGGGCCATGGCAACCCGTAAGGAAGCAAGGAAAAAGTCGCTGCTGCAAATCCTCGCGCTCATCGTGGTCGTGGCGGTCATCGTCGCCTCCGTGGTGATCTTTCAAAGCTGGCGCAATTCGCGCCCAGGCCCTGAGCCGAGCGAAATCGCGATTACCGCCTCCGTGGGGGATAACACCAAGGAAGTCACGCCCTACCTCGTGTGCGAGCCGGGAACCGATTGCCCCGAAGGCGATGTCCCCCAGCTAACGGTGGGTGAGGATGACACCTTGCATCTGAACATCCCCGAAGAGATCTCAAATCACGAATGGAAGGTGCTGTCCATTTATGATGACCCAGCCGCCAATGATGAGACCTCTCACGGTGCGAATGAAACGACCGAGGTAGATATCCCCGGTTCGGTAGACCCCATCGAGGCATCGACTGGCGAGCGCCCCCGGCTCATGGTGGTGGAGGTTTCCTCCCTCATGATTGGCACCGACGACGATGGCGAAGAAACCCCCCTCGCCACCGTGTGGTCCCTCTCCACCATGGATGATTAACTATCTAAATCCTTCGCAATCGCGCGGAGGATTTCTGCTACTTGGCGCCCTGTCTTGCGCTCGGGGTAGCGCCCCGAGTTCAGTACCGGCTGCACCTGCGATTCCAGCAGAGTCATAACATCAGAGACCATGCTGCCGAGCTCTTCCGGCTTGCGCGACGGCGTGCGGCGGCGCGGCTTGTCCAGCACGCGCACCCGCAGCGCCTGCGGTCCGCGGCGCCCCGCCGCGAAATCGAATTCGATGCGCTGGCCCGGAAAGATTTCTTCTACTCCCTTGGGCAGGACATTCCGGCCGACGTAGACGTCTTCATCGCCCGGGTTGCTAACGAAACCGAAACCTTTCTCGGCGTCATACCACTTCACTTTGCCAATGGGCATAGGTATCCACCTCTTCTCTTGGGTAAATTCTTAAGTTTAGCTGGAAGTTATACAGAACAGAAGTTCCACGTGCCGTGTGATATAGATAACACCATGGCGATTACCTGCGGAAATATTGCGGACGGAACCCCAATAGTCTCAATTCTTTCCCATTTAGTGCCCAGAACGTGACTATTTCGTTATAAACCACTACGCTAGCCCTCAGTGTCGCCGCAAAGAAGGTTTCCCTGCCCATCCTTTCTTCTAGGCGCAAAACATTTACACGAAAACGGGCACCACGGAAAGGACTACTTTTATGGGACGCCACTCCGCTAAGACTAACCACTTTGCCGCTAAGTTCACCGCAGGCACCGTTGCCTTGGGCGCAGCCGCTGCCATCATGGCACCGAACGCCGCCGCTGCCCCTGACTCCGACTGGGACCGCCTCGCACAGTGTGAGTCCGGTGGTGACTGGCACATCAACACCGGCAATGGCTACCACGGTGGCCTGCAGTTCAACGCGCAGACCTGGCAGGCATACGGTGGCGGTGAATTCGCCCCTACCGCTAACCAGGCATCCCGCGAGCAGCAGATTGTCATCGCTGAGCGCACCCTGGCTAACCAGGGCTGGGGCGCATGGCCTGCATGCTCGGCTTCCCTTGGCCTGAACTCTGCGCCGACCGACCGCACTGCCCCTTCCGCACCCGCTGAAGCACCGCAGCCAGTACAGCAAGCAGCAGAAAACAAGTCCGATGAGCTCGCTGTAGACGCCGTCTACAACCTCGTTAAGGACACCGCTAACGCTTACGGACTGCAGCTGCCGGCACAGATTTCGGATGCCTACCACGCCAACCGCCACGACTTTAACGCGTTCTACTCCGCAAACCGCAACGTCATCGACCCGATTGCACAGCTGGTTGAGACCTTCAGCCGCTAAATAAGCGCATAAAAATTCCCCTTGCCTTTCGCGGCAAGGGGATTTTTTTAGCGGTTGATGCGGGTATAAGGATGAACGTAGTTCAACTTCTCTGCCGGCATCGGCAGCACCAATTCATCGCCGTAAGGGCTGGAAGCACCAGCAAAAGGCGCAGAAATTTCCGTAATTGCATGCTCGCGGTGTTCATTGTCCGGCCACGCCGGGGAAACAAAGCCATTCTTTTCATTCGACATAGCTTTATTATTTCAAACCTCGGGCAAAAACGTAACTCAATCCGGCGCTAAAATTGTGATTTATCATGACTCAGTCCTCCCACCTCCCGCATTTTCGCACCTGGCTTAATTCCCTTTCAGAAGAGGAACTGGCCACAATCCTTCGCCACCGCCCCGACGTTTTAACCCCGCTGCCTCCCTCCATCGCAGCACTGGCTACGCGACTCCTCTTGCGCACCTCTATCGCCCGAGCGCTAGCGGAGTGTAACGCGCAGCAGTTGGCGGTGCTGGAGGACATCGCCAAGCGCGGCGGCGAGCTTGCGGAGGTAGAAGACCACAACCCCGAAATTACCCGCGAGCTCAAGGAACGCGGCCTCGCCTTCGGCGCGGTACAGATTCCGCCAGAGGTCATGCCTGCGCTGCCCACCGGCTGGTCGCTGCTTGATCAGCTCGAGGTATCGCCTGCGACAATCGATACCCTCGCCGAAGACGAACGCCACGTCCTTGCCACCCTGGCGCGCTCCAATGGCATCGGTACCACCCGCGAAACCAACCCGTCCCACCCGGTGCCGCGCTTGATTGCCAAGCAGCTCTTGCAGCGCGTGGACTCCCAGACCGTTCGCCTGCCGCGCGAGGTTCTCCGCGCCATGAAGGGGCATGCCGTCCCCCACATTCCCACCGAGCCCTCCGCGCGCCGCGGCGAGCCCACCGCAGACCGTAAGGCCGATGACGCCGGTACCGCCGCCGGCCTATTGGTAGTGCGCGGCATGCAACAGCTCATTTCTGCCCTGGGTGCCCGGCCGATCGAGCTGCTCAAGGATAAAACCGTCGGCGTGCGCCCTCTTACCCAGATCAGCAAGCAGCTGGACATCGCGGAACCAGAACTGCGCCACCTGATCACACTTGGCCTATCCGCGCGGCTCATAAACCGCGGCGAACCGTCCGGGTACGAGGGAAACTTCCTTGCGCCCACCGACTCCGCCCAGGAGTGGCTCGATGCAGGACTAGCCGCGCAGTGGCGAGTGCTCCTCGCGGCCTGGGAACATTCTCCGTGGACCCCATGGGAATCGGGCCGGGTACTCTCTACCAGCACCGATCGCCTACCCAAGTTCCGCCGGCATATCCTCGACGTCTACCTCAACTCCGCAGAGCCTCTTTCCACGGAGGAATTTCGCGAGGATCTGCATTTTGCTTTTCCGCTTTTCGCCACGCATACCTCCCCAGAGACCATCGATGAGCTGCACCGCGAGGCCGAATGGATAGGCGCCATCGCGCTCGGGCGAGCCACCAGCGTGCTTATCGATGGCTTCGATGCCGCCGATTCCCTGACCCCAGAGACCATCGATTATTTCCTGGTCCAGGCGGATATGACCGTGCTCGTGCCAGGGCCCCTCGAGCCCGCTGCCCACCACACCCTGGAGTCCCTGGCGGATCTGGAATCGCCCGGCTTGGCCAGCGTTTACCGCATCAGCGATGCCTCACTCCGCCGCGGCCTGGACCGCGGGATGACGGGCACGGAAATCCGCGACTTCTTCGCCGCGCATGGCGATGTCCCGCATATGCTGGCGTTCCACATTGAGGACATCGCCAAGCGCCACGGCACCTTGCGCTCCGGGCCTGCCCTGTCCTACCTGCGCAGCGAGGACCCAGCCCTCTTGCAGATCGCTACGAAGGCCGCTCCGCTGCGCCTGCTGGCCCCCACGGTCGCGATCTCCCAACTACGCGTCAGCGAACTCTTGGAGCGCCTGCGCGAATACGGCCTCTCCCCCGCCGCCGAGGACGAAAGCGGCGCGAGCCTGTCCATCGCGCCCGAGCCCGCGACACTGCCCACGCCCAGCCCGCGCGCCCAGTCCGCTCCGCCCGATATCGCGCGTGCGCTGCGCAACCTCACCACTGGCGAGGCCCCGAGCCTGCCCAACCTGGATCTGGTCCACGCCGCCGCGCGCACCGCACGGCCCATCACCATTGGCTACGCCGATAAAAACGGCAATACCAAAACCCGCACCGTTACCCCGCTGACCGTCGCCGGTGGCCAAATCGATGCCCGCGCCACCGATGGCTCCACTATCCGGTTTCCCCTGCACCGCATTACCTCCGTTACCCTAGACGCATGAACGGACCACTGATTGTGCAGTCGGACAAGACCGTCTTGCTGGAAGTCGATCATCCAGATTCCGCAGCTGCGCGCACCGCCCTCGCGCCGTTCGCGGAGCTGGAGCGCGCCCCCGAGCACGTGCATACCTACCGCATCACTTCCCTGGCGCTGTGGAATGCCCGCGCCGCCGGGCACGACGCCGAGCAGGTCGTCGATGTCCTGAAAACCTACTCCCGGTTCCCGGTACCACAATCGCTGCTTGTCGATGTCGCCGAGACCATGTCCCGCTACGGCCGCGTCCGCCTCCACGCCCACCCCGCCCACGGGCTCATCCTCGAATCCGAAGAGCCCGCCATCCTTACCGAGCTCTCCCGCGGCAAGGTAGGAAAACTGCTTGGTGCGCGCATTGATGACAACACCATCGCCGTCGCGCCCTCTGAGCGCGGCCGCCTCAAGCAAGAACTCCTCAAGGCTGGCTGGCCCGCCGAAGACCTTGCCGGCTATATCGACGGCGAATCCCACCCCATCGCGCTCAACGAGGACGGTTGGCACCTGCGCGATTACCAGGAATACGCCACCGATGCCTTCTGGTCCGGCGGGTCTGGCGTCGTCGTGCTGCCCTGCGGTGCCGGTAAAACCATCGTCGGTGCCGCCGCCATGGCAAAAGCGCAATCCACCACCCTCATCTTGGTCACCAATACCGTTGCCGGCCGCCAGTGGCGCGACGAGCTGCTGCGCCGCACCACGCTTTCTCCAAGCGACATCGGCGAGTACTCCGGCGAAAAGAAGGAAATCAAGCCGATTACCATCGCCACCTACCAAGTGGTCACGCGGAAGACCAAGGGCGAGTATCGCGCCCTCGAGCTCTTCGATTCCCGCGACTGGGGCCTTATTATCTACGACGAGGTCCACCTGCTTCCCGCACCCGTATTCCGCATGACTTCGGATCTGCAATCGCGGCGTCGGCTAGGGCTGACCGCCACCCTCGTGCGCGAGGATGGCCGCGAAGGCGATGTCTTCTCTCTCATCGGACCCAAGCGTTACGACGCGCCGTGGAAAGAGCTGGAAATGGCCGGCTACATCGCAACCGCGGAATGCATCGAGGTACGCGTGGATATGGATCCGGAAGAACGCATGCTCTATGCCACCGCGCAGCCGCGCGACCGCTACCGCATCGCCGCACAAGCCTCGGCCAAGCTCCGCGCCGTCGATAAAATACTTGCCTCCCACGACCAGCAAGCGCTCATCATCGGCGGATACGTGGACCAACTGCGCGAATTAGGTGAACACCTCGATGCCCCAGTCATCGATGGCACTACCTCTACCGCCAAGCGCGAAAAGCTCTTCCAGCAATTCCGCGAGGGCGAGCTATCCATCCTAGTCGTATCCAAGGTGGCCAATTTCTCCATTGACCTGCCGGAAGCCGCACTGGCCGTCCAGGTCTCCGGCACCTTTGGTTCCCGGCAAGAAGAGGCACAACGCCTCGGCCGCTTGCTGCGGCCGAAGGAAACCGAGGCGCTCTTTTATACTCTAGTCACCCGCGACAGCCTGGATGCGGACTACGCCATGCACCGCCAACGCTTCCTCGCCGAGCAAGGATATGCCTACCGGCTCATGGACGCAGTAGACTTAGGCCAATGAAGATCTTTAAGTTCGACGTTGACGAGTCCTTTGCTAAGGCCAATAACGAGTTACTGCGCGATTCCAACCGCCTTCGCGTATCCGGGCTTATCTTCGGCCTCATCCTGATCATCGCCGGCGCCGCCGTGTGGCGGAGCTTTTCCTGGGGAATCACCTTAGGCTTAGGGCTCATCCTTTTTGGCATCGTCGTTGCCATCGTCGGCGTCGCCGCCGCCAGCAAGGTGGGAACGGCTCAATCGCTCTATGATTCTTATCCGCTCGCGCCTGCCGTCATCGCGCAGGTCAACGAACGGGACATGATCCTTCTTGCTTTGGTTAATACCAATGTGGATCCGTCCCTTCCCCCACGCTGGGGCGCGTGCCTGCGCACGGTATCCTCCATTCCCGGCGTCCAACGCACCGTTGGTACCAAGGTTCCGGTGGCCGCCGTGTCCGGCCAGCGTTCTACTTCCGATAAGGAGCATTGGCAGCAGATTTCCCCCATGCCCATTGCTTGGGGAACTCCCGATGCTGAAACCGTCACCATCGCCCGTAAATCCATCCCCCAGGAACAATGGCAGCGCTTGGAGCGCGCCCGCAAGCGGCTTTCCGATGTCAAAGCCACCCGCTATGACCTGCTCGTCCTCTAGTCAGGACTTTCAAGCACCAGATTGTTTCTGGTGCTTTTTCTTTTACCTATACCGAATGGTTAAAGGTAAATATTGCGTCGATGTCCTACATCGATGACGTTGACGACCACCGCTTCATCGAGGATGGAAACAATCACTCGATAATCCCCTACTCTCCACCGCCACAATCCAGACTTGTCCGCGACAAGCCCTTTACCGCGCACACGAGGATCGTCTAACTCTGCTACCTCACGAAGAAACTTACTGATTTGTTTCTGTACGGGTTTGTCAAGCTTCCGGAAAGCCTTCGCCGCTCGCGGGGTGAACTCAATCGACCAAGCCACACTCGTCCTCTAAATCCTGCAGAGAGATCGTGTCCAATTCTCCGCGTCGGGCTGCTTCGGCTTCAGCTTCAAGCGCATACACATACTCAAGTTCATCTAGGTAGGAATCTAGAGCCTTGCGAAGATAGAAGGCTCCAGTCCGCCCAGTCCGCGAAGCAAGCGCCTCTAGGCGCTCTTTCTGCTTCGCGTCAACGCGCAAACTAATTACTGACTCGCTCATGTAAACATGTTTACAACAAGTAAAGCGATTTGTACACCACCCCGTGAGCATTGCCTGCGCTTTCCTGTGGTCACCTTGTATTGCTGACTTCCTGCACACTCATAGTCACGAATTGAGCGTTTTCTCAGTAACCAAATCAAGCGATAAGGGAAACCTCGTCCAGTCGCCTTAAAATGACATGCCGTTCGGTGTAGCGGCGTCGCAGGTCAGCCAAGAACGCGTTGAAGTCCGCATCCCAGGGCTCCCCTAGCTCCGCCGACTTTTTTCTCATGGCTTGCAGCAGCTCAATTCCCATGTCGCGACCAACCCGAGTCGAATCTAGATAAGTTGCGACATCCTCGCGAACGAAGGGAAGAGCCTGCTCCGGGAGGTCATCAAGGAACCGTTGCGCCATTGACTGTTGCATGCCCGCTTTAACGACGGTGCTCCAGGCAAGTTCAGGGTCTTCGAGGCACAAGTGCTGGAACATAGCTAGATCCCAGGGCTTAACCGCCAACCTGTCTTGTATGTGTGCCGAAGCTTCCGCCTTGTCGGTGACAGCGGCATAAAGTTGCTGAGCGGACGACAGTTCTGGATATGTGTCGAATACACTGCGGGCCACGCGTTCCGAGTGTTCGGGAAAATGCTCCCTAGCAAGTACAGCCCAACGCGAGGCTATATTTCGGGTTTCCTCTGCGGCGCACTCGCCAACTGCCTTCTCGGACCAAACAAAGGCAAGGTCACAGCGGCCGATGTCACAAAGGCCGGAAATGACCTCCTCATATCGCGTTGCCGCACTTCCCTGCAAACCATGGGTACGAAAAACCGCTTCAGCGGTGCCTTCAAGCACCGCTAGCCGACGCCCCACGTACCCAACGCCCTCTTCCACCATATGCCACGAGCAGAAGCGGGCTACGCCCTCGTCGCCAAGAGCGGGTGCCAGATGAACTGGGTCGAGGTCGATTTCCTCCGCTGGAAGAATCTCGTTCATTCGTATAAGCCAGTCAGCCAAAGCGCTACCAGAATAACTAGCTTGCTGCGCCGCTGAGGGAACTATCCGCGCCAAGACTTCGCCGGCATCCCTTACGACATGGGCATAGTCATTCACCCTAGGGATAGTCTTGAGAACCTCTTCGACTGCGTATAGGGAAACAAGCACAATATCAGATGGACTCGGCGGCACGACCCCAGAAAGTCGTGCAGGATCCCCTACTGCTTGTTCTAATAGCTCAGCAGCTTCAAATACGCGGTCGCTATAACACACCCCGCGTTCACCCTTGTACAGATCAGGGTCATTGGTCCGAACGAGATCGGTTACCGCCTGTGCAAGAGTCCTCATGAGCTTTATTATAGAAAATCCAGGGGTCACGAAGAAGAGGGGCAAGGACACTAGTAAGACTAGTGACCTTGCCCCTCTCAGTACAAACTTTATTTTGTTGTTGTTTTTGTTTGGTGTCGGCGGTGACTTACTCTCCCACAACCTCCCGGTTGCAGTACCATCAGCGTGTACAGGCTTAGCTTC
>NZ_JBEHFV010000024.1:0-37474 GCF_040225855.1 Corynebacterium sp. KPL2850 | reverse complement strand
TGGCCGTAGCCTTTCCCGCCCGCTTCGACAAATACCTATAAACCTAGCCCCACACACAAACAACTTGACACGCTCACTTCTGCCATCCAGGATCGCCGTGGGAACGAGGCAGCAACGAAAACACCAACAGCAGTCTCAAGAGAAACCTTCCCAAAACAGCGACCTGTCCATCTACAGCACCGAGGCCCTAGAGATGATCGCCAACATTCACAACCACAAGCCACGCAAAGCACTCAACTGGCGCACCCCAGCCAAAGTCATCCCTGACACAAACCGGTAGTATCACACCAAAGCAGCCATCATCGTTGAAACGACCACTAGAATCCAAGGATGACAATAAAACTAAAAAATCCCAACTCCTTGCATGGAGTTGGGATTTTTTAGCGCTCTATTTACTTGAACGGGAAGCCGAGCTCGCGCAGGAGCTTACGGCCTTCTTCGTCGTTGGTAGCGCTGGTAACGACGGTGATGTCCATACCACGGGGACGATCGATCTTGTCGATGTCGATTTCGTAGAACATGGACTGCTCAGACAGACCGAAGGTGTAGTTACCGTGGCCGTCGAACTGCTGGTCAGACAGACCGCGGAAGTCACGAATACGTGGCAACGCGATGGTCAGCAGACGGTCCAGGAACTCCCACATGCGGTCGCCGCGCAGGGTAACGCGTGCGCCGATAGGCATGCCTTCGCGCAGCTTGAAGTTTGCGATGGACTTCTTTGCGCGACGCAGCTGTGGCTTCTGACCGGTGATAGCGGTCAGGTCCTCGAGAGCGCCATTGATGACCTTGGAGTCACGGGCAGCTTCGCCAACACCCATGTTGACGACGACCTTGGTGACGCCAGGGATCTGCATGACGTTGTCGTACTTGAACTCTTCGTTCAGGTTCTTGCGGATTTCCTCGCGGTAGCGAGTCTTCAGACGCGGGGTGTAGTTCTCGCTCATTTTTAGATGTCCTTCCCGTTGCTACGCGCGATACGGACCTTTTTGCCGTTCTCGTCGAAACGGTAGCCCACGCGGGTCGGGTTGCCCTCGGAGTCAACGATCGCAACGTTGGACACGTGGATCGGGGCTTCTTGGGTAACGATTCCGCCGGACTCGGCGCCACGCTCGGTAGCGGAGTTTGCGACGTGCTTCTTGATGCGGTTAACGCCCTCAACTAGGACCTTTTCGCGCTTCGGGTATGCCTCGATGACCTTGCCCTTCGCACCCTTATCTGGGCCCGAAATGACAATCACCATATCTCCCTTATGGATCTTCATAAGATTAGATCACCTCCGGTGCTAGAGAAACGATCTTCATGAAACGCTTGTCACGAAGTTCACGAGCAACCGGGCCGAAGATACGGGTACCGCGAGGTTCGCTATCGCCCTTCAGAATAACTGCAGCATTCTCGTCAAAGCGGATGTAGGAACCGTCTGGACGACGGGTCTCCTTCTTCGCACGGACGATAACTGCCTTAATTACATCGCCTTCTTTTACGCTGCCGCCTGGAACAGCGTCCTTGACGGTCGCGACAATTACGTCGCCGATGCCAGCGGAGCGTCGGACAGAGCCACCGAGAACGCGGATGCACAAAATTTCACGTGCACCAGAGTTGTCGGCGACGCGCAGACGCGATTCTTGCTGAATCACTATGGGTCTCCTGACCTGGATTGATGTGCGACAAGATTTCCGTCCTTGCCACACGCGGTCTACAAACTTGCTGTGCTCGAGCCTTTACAACGAACACCGTAAAGCGTCGATGGGTCTCGGACCGGCGATTCGGAAACGCACCGCTACGGACCGACCAGCTCTCGCAACCTATACATTCAACCATATGGGGGTGGCGCTTTCCAAACTTCGAATGCGAAGCAACTTTTCGCCCTAGCACCCCCTATTTAGGACAGCTGTGCCTGGTTTTAATAATCGGACGATTTTTCTTTGCGCAGCGGTAATGCAGCACAAAGAATCCTGTCAATCTTTAGATCCGTTTATCTCTCAGACGGACTCTTCCCTATTCCACTGCCCCCTAAGGACAAAAATGAATCGCATACCTAAAGTTCTGACCGCCACTGCGTTAGCTGGCGCCCTCACCTTCGGCGTCACACCCCACCGCCCCTACGCCGGAAGCAAACGCTCAGGCGCAAAGTGGAATTGGAATTGCTGCCTTAGCAGCAGTTCTCGTAATCGGTGGCGTGACGTGGTACCTCGCCAAGGACGGCATTACCTACATCAGAGATCAATCTCGGACTCACTTGGAGCCTACTCCAGAAGAGAAAGCCGCCTCCCAAGAAATGATCAAAAACAACAAAGAAGAAGTAATCGCTCAAAGTGGCGCAATCGAGGAAACAGCTCCTGAGCAGGCCCCCGTCGAAACACCGGTGGAAGCCGAAGCACCTGCAGCTGTTGAGGCTCCGCGTGGCATGGCGGCAGAAACCGGCTCGAACACTGTCGCTCGGCTCCTAGCAGCCCTCAGCATTGCAGCAATGATGCTTGGCGGCGTGTTCACCGCCCGCCGGAGATTCTGCGCATAGTTCAATTCTCTTGCGCTAAAAGGTCGGTGTGCGTTAGCGCTCGTGTTCCTGAGTCGCCCTAAGGCAATTTCCCACGCGATTGGCCCACAGCAAAACTTAGCCGTGCCGGTGTTGGTAGCGACCGAGTTGGCGGTCTCTTATGGTTTTCTAGGGGATCGATACCGTAGCCATTGTCACCGTGGTGACACCAGCCGCCCAAAGCCTGGGCAACGGCGCAACGGCGCCTAATGAACACAAACAAGTAAAAGGCTGGGTTTATCCCCAGCCTTTCTTGTATCAGAAACCCCAGCCCCTTAAGACGTAGCTTCCTTCGTAGAAGTCTCCGCAGTCTCCTGCCTAGCCTTTGGATCAACGGTAAATAGGTCCGTCCCAGAACCGATGAGCTCGCCCTCGCGGAAAGCCGCGGTGGGAATAACGGGGCCAGTCTTCTTGGCGTTGGACACAACGATTGGCGTCGTTACCGGCAGACCCGCTTCCTTGATGGCTTCGATATCGAATTCAGCCAGGACCTCGCCTTGCTTGACGGTATCGCCCTTATTGACATGCGAGGTGAAGTGTTCACCCTTGAGATTTACCGTATCGAAGCCAATGTGCATAAGGATGTCAATCGGCCCCACCGCTGGGTCTTCCACGCGCAGGGCGTAGGCGTGGTGAGAAGGGAAAGTCACGGTGATGGTGCCATCGGCAGGCGCAACGAGCTTGCCGACGGTCGGTTCGAGCGCAACGCCTTTACCCAGCTTGCCTCCGGCGAACATGGGGTCCTCAACTTTGGATAGGGGCACGGCATTACCCTCTAGCGGGGAAAAGATTGTTGCGGCATCTGCGGCGGCGGAAGCGCTGGCAGCAGACTCTTCAGCGGCCTCGGCGGCCAAAGCCTGTGCGGCGGGAGGATTGACCTCATCCGGATCAATAGTGCCATTGCGATGGATGAGCACGCGCCCGTACAGGTAGGCCCCGATGAAGGCGACGGCGAAGGAGATGACACCACACAGCAAGAAGGTTGGGACAAAGCGGGGAACGGAGACGAAGCCAATGAAGCCGGCGGCGCCGAGGGCATCCGCAAGCACGCCGAAAATGGCAATGAATGTAGAAGCGATGGCTGATGCCGCCATACCGATATAAAACGGCCAACGCAGGCGCAGGTTAACGCCGAAGATCGCGGGCTCAGTAATACCAAACAGCGCCGAGATACCGGAGGCGCCGGCCAAGCCCTTGAGCTTTTCGGAACGCGCCAGGAAGTACACCGCCAAGGCCACACCACCCTGGGCAATATTGGCCATCGAAGCGATGGGGAAGATGAAGGAACCGCCCTCATTCCACAGCATCGTCTCAATGGGCGGGAATGATTGGTGGAGGCCGGTAATGACGATTGGCGAATAAACCAGGCCGAAAAGGAATCCGGCCACGGGGCCTGCAAAGTCATACAGGTTGGCCAGCCCCATGCCCAACCACTCACCGGCGGTACGCAAGATGGGTCCCAGGCCCATAAAGGTAATAAAGCCCGTCACCAGCAGGGTAAGCAGGGGCGTGAGCATGAAGTCCACGGTGCCCTTGAGGTGCTTGTGCAGGAACTTTTCAATCGTCGCCAAGATCCAGGCGATGACCAGAATGGGCAAGATAGAGCCCTGGTAGCCGGCTTGGGCAACGTCTAAGCCAAAGATATCCCAGTAGGGCATCTCGCCATTGTCAATGGCCTCGGCAACGTTATAGCCGCTAACCAAATCTGGCATGACCATGGCCATGGCCATGCCCGCGCCCAGGAATTCATTACCGCCAAAGCGTTTAGTAGCAGTAAAGCCCACGAGGATAGGAAGGAAGGCAAAGGGGGCGGATGCCAGGAGGTTGACCAGCCCGGCAAATCCTTCCCACGAGGGATACATTTCGATGACGGATTGATCCCCAAATAGTCCCGGCGCGGTCAGCACATTATTTAATGCCATCAATAGACCGCCGCCGAGCAGGATTGGGATTAGCGGAACAAAAATATCCGCCAAGACCTTGACCGCACGGGAGAACCAGTTTCCTGATTCCGCGGCAATATCCTTTAGGCGGTCGGTGGATACGGCAACGTCCTTGGAAATGGACTTGGTCATTTCCTGAAAGACGATATTGACATCGCCTGGGCCCACGATGACCTGGAACATGCCACCGGCTTCAAAGGTGCCCTTCAGATCTGGATCGTTGTCTAGCGCTGCGGTGTCTACCTTGTCTGAATCATCCAACACCATGCGCAAGCGCGTGGCGCAGTGGGCAAGGGCAATAATATTATCTTCGCCGCCTAACGCCTTCAGGGTGCGGGCGGCGACCTCTTTATGCTCCATGGACCAACCTTTGTAATTTAGGTCACATCAAATGACCGAATGTGATTGCCTCCTTCCAATTTAAGTCTGTTTAAGTCCAAATGTCCACAAAGCAAAAAATTGTCGATCTTAGTTTCGCAGGGTCTTAGTCCAGCGGCTCCCATGCCTGCCAGGGAGCATCGCCAAAGACCGCGAATGCCGCAGCAATGCGACCGCCACCGGCAAAGACTTCTACGGCGCAGCCATCAGCAATCAGCCGCATTTCTCCATCGGGGCACGCTATGGTCTCACCACCATTGAAAGAGATGGTGCCACCGCCTTGCACCACGCGGAATGCCTCCTTGCCAGTGGCATCGACAAGCGCATAAGCCCCCTCCCCTGTTACATCAATGGTCGAGCCAAAGCCGTCCCTGCCGCGGGTTTCCGGCAGCGCAGACCACAGCGGTTCTTGGCACAGGTAGTTATCCTCCAGCCACAGCTGCCGCGGAATAGTCAAGGTATGCACCCACCCCTGCGTTGGAGTCTCATCATGAGCGGGCATGCCCATCCAGCCCAGCAGGATATTTTCCTCGGTTGCCTGCGGCGCATAGAACTGCGTGCCGTGATCCAGAAGGGTAAAGCCACGCTCAACGTGGAAATTAAGCCCGTCCAAGGTGCCGACGACGTAGCCGCACCGGTCCGTTTCCTCCTGTGGGCAGAAGATCAGCACGTGTTTATCCCCAAAGGTCAGCAGGTTGGGGCACTCCCACATATAGCCACCGGGAAGCTGCGCGGGATCATCAAAAACAAGCTCACCCTGAAACTCCCACTGCCTTAAATCCTGTGAATAATACAGCACGATGGTTCCGCGTTCGTCTTCCGTTTGCGCACCAATGACCATGCGCCATCCCTCCCCGGCGCGGGAAATATGGGGATCGCGGAAGTGGCCGGTATACCCCTCCGGCGAATCAGCGATGAGCGGGTTGTCGGCATCGCGGACATAAATCCCGCCTTCCGGCCCAGAGGGGTCCATGACCCGCACGCGGTTCTGCGACGGGATGCGGCGCCCGTCTTCTTTCAAGTTTCCCGTATAAAAAAGCCACACGTCAGTGCCGTCAACAACGGCCCCGCCGGAGTAGCACCCATCCTTGTCATAGGGCAGGTCAGGATAAAGCGCATCGGGATAATGCCGCCATGGAGTAGGCGCGGACACCGTGGTGGTGGCGTGACCCCAGCCAGTCCGCTTGGGCTTGTGCGGAAAGGCAGGGTCATGCTGGTAAAACGCGTGCAGAATATCGCCATCCACAAAAAGACCGTTGGGGTCATTGAGGCGGCCCAGTGGTGGGGCGAGGTGAAAGTTCGGTCGGTGGTTCATGTCCCCGATACTATGGAACTATGACTATTCATGTGTGCGGCGAAGGCCTCGTGGACCTGGTTCCGGTATCCCCCGGCCGCTTGAATGACCTCACCCCGGCGCTGGGCGGCGGCCCCTTCAACGTGGCCATCGCCGCGGCGCGCTTGGGCGCGGACGTGGAATTTCAATCGCGGATTTCTACCGATGGGTTTGGCCAGGAATTATTCCGACGCTTGGAAGAAGAAGGCGTCGTAACCGCCCACGTGCAGCGCGGAGAGGAACCGACCACCCTGGCGGTGACCACCATCGCGGATAATGGCACGGCTTCTTATAACTTTTATGTGGAAGGCACAGCAGATCGCTTCGTTGAGCCCAAACTAGTTCCTGCAGATATCGCCTGCTTCGGTACCGTCTCCCTGGCCTTGGAACCAGGCGCTTCGCGCTATGCGCAGCTGCTCAAGGACTTCGCCGCGCAGGGAACACTCGTGGCCTTAGACCCCAATATCCGGCCCTTTTATGCCACCGACGCGCATAAGAAATTCTTGGCGGATTTGCTGCCATACGTCTCTGTGCTGAAACTATCGGATGAAGAGGTGGACTTTTTAGGCGAAGAGTTCACCGACCAGGTACCCATCGTGGTCACTACCCGCGGCGCCGATGGAATTAGCGTCAGGGCCGGGGATACTTCCCTCAATGTTCCCGCAGCCGCGGTCAAGGTCACCGATACCATCGGCGCCGGCGACACCATCATGGCCGCCCTTTTGACGCAACTGGGTGAACGCGGCCTCGATGCGGACAAGGCCGCAGCACTTGGCGCCGAAGAGTGGCGCGATATCCTCCACTTTGCCGCTACTGCGGCCGGCATCACCGTCTCCCGCACCGGCGCAAATCCCCCACTGCGCAAGGAAGTAGAGTCAGCCCTATGAGCTACACCAAACGCACGCTGTGGATACACCTGGGGTTATTCCTCTTAGCCTTCCTCGCCTTCATCCTCCCCGTTGTCATCGGTACCGCAGCCCTACTCCCCCTCTGGCTCTCGGGTGGAGTAAGCATCATCCTTGCAGCGGGCGCGCTTATCGATGCCGCCTTTAAGTTCTTCGCCCCCGCCTCCCCACGCAGCCTCAAGTTGCTCTCCGGAATCGCCGGCATCGTGCTGCTGGTGGGCTGGGGAATCTGGCTCTATATCTACGGCAATATGGCGGCAGTCGGCACAGGAACCTACCGCATCGGCAATTTCCTGCTGAGCGTGGGCTGCGTGCTCAACCTCTTCATCATCGCCATTTCGGTTTTGGATATCCGCCGGTTGGCGCGGCAGTAGCCGATCTGAGCAACACGCTCCCCGCGCTTAGCGGGGGAGCGCTTACTTGTCGCTGGGGAGGACGCGGCGGGGGACGATAATGGGGGCATCGCCAAGCGGGTCGTCCCAGGCCTCCGCCTCGATGCCATAGGCCTGCGCCAATACCTTGGGGGCCAGCGCCTGCTTCGGGGCCCCGCGAGCAATGATTTCGCCGGCCTTCATCACCACCATGGAATCGGAGTAGTGGCCCGCCAGCATGAGATCGTGCAGGACCACTACCACCGTTTTGCCGGCGCGCGCCTGTGCGCGAGCCAGCTCCAACATGCTCATGGCGTGTGCGGGGTCGAGGAAGGTCGTGGGTTCATCGAGAAGCAGCACCGGCGTATCTTGCGCCAACGCTAGCGCTAGCCAGACGCGCTGGCGCTGCCCGCCCGATAGGGAAGCGATATCGCGATCGAGGAAGTCCACAATCTCCGTGGCCTCGCAGGCCTGGGCGATGATCTCTCGGTCCGTGGCGGAAAGGCCGCGCATCCTGCCCTGATAGGGGTGGCGCCCACGCGCAACCAACTCGCCTACCCGCAATCCATCAGGGGCCACGGGGTGCTGCGGCAGCAGCGCCACCTGCTGCGCGGCTTCCTTCGCGTTCATCGCATGCAGGTCAGCGTCCCCGACCATGACGCTGCCCTGTCGCGGGGCCAGGATTTTAGACAGAGTCTTGAGCAGCGTGGACTTGCCACAGCCATTGGGCCCGATGAGCGTGGTGACCTCACCGGCGCGGGCGTGTAGATCGACGCCGGCGAGGATATCCTCGCCGTCCTTATATCCCGCATGGATGCCGGTGGCCTGGAGGCTGCACCGGCGCTTCGAGCGCGTGGGCTGATTATCCGTCATATCTTTTCCTTCATCCACGTACGACTGTGTAGGACTTTGTGGTTGCTTCGCTCGCCCAATCCTCGCTGTGGCGCGCCACAGCGATTAGCTGCGCCGGGCCGCATTCCACACCAAGACCACCAGAGCGCAGCCGCCGATGACCGAGGAGACCGCGCCCACCGGGGCGTTGACCGGAATCGCGCCGGCGATAACGGCGCACACGGTCAACAGCGCCGCACCTGCGGCTGCCGATGCCACCGGCGATGGCGTGGGCGTGCGCGCCGCCATCCGCGCCAGGTGCGGGGCCAGCAGGGCGATAAACCCAATGGGCCCCACCACCGAAACCACCACGGCGCAGATCCCGGTTGCCGCAATGAGCAGCAGGGCGCGCTGGCGGGAGATATTCACACCCAGGGTGGTGGCGGAGGAGTCATCGTGGGCAAGCAGCGGCAGCTCCCGCGCACACCAGATGCCTATGGCGAGAAACGGCGCTAACGCCACGAGTAAGGGCACGATGACCTCCATGCGCACAAACCCGGTCGAGCCCGCCAGCCACGTTTGCGCCTCTGCCGCGCGCTGGATCTGGGCGCTGCGCATCAAATACGCCACGACGGCCTGAAACATCAGCGATAAGGCAATGCCGACGATGACAATGCGGTTGCTCGTGCCGATGCCACCCAAGACAGCGAGGAGGATGACAACGAGGAGGGCGCCAATCATCGCCAAGCATGCCCGCCACCAGAAGTCCGGGATGCCGTCTGCGAAACCGGGGCGCGAATGCACGGTGCCCAGCACCACCAGCACCGATGCGCCGCCGGTTACGCCCAGGATATCTGGCGATGCCAGCGGGTTGCGCGCCATGGTCTGCGTCCATGAGCCGGCCACGCCGAGGGCGGCGCCCACGATGACGGTGGCGATGGCGACCGGCAGACGCAAGTCCCACACCACCCTGATGTGGCTCTCGCTGCCGCCGCCGGTAAGCACATCGATGACCTGCCGCGGGCTCAGTTCCAAAGGCCCTTGCCCCAGCAACACCAGGTAAGCGGCAAGGGCGATAAGGCCAAATACCAGCGTGGTGGTGAGCACGCGGACATACCTGCGACGCTGCTGCGCTTGCAGGGTACTGCTTATTGTTGTCATGCGTTATCACCCCACGCTCTGCCCACGCCGCGGTGAGCGCCCCAAATGAGGAAGGGCGCGCCCACTATGGCAAGCACGATAGACATCTCCAGCTCCGAGTTCCCCACGATGAGGCGGCCGATGATGTCGGCGGCAAGCACGGCACAACCTCCCAAGAGCGCGGAGGGCAGGATCATCGTGGCAACGCTGGGGCCGACCACCCGCCGCACGATGTGGGGAATGGCGAAACCAACGAAGGCAATGGGCCCCGTCGCCGCCGTTGCACTGCCGGCCAGCACCACGACGCTCAGCGCCGCGCCGACGCGCGCAGTAGTGGGGGATCCGCCCAAGGCGAGCGAGGACTCCTCCCCCATCGCCAAAAGATCAAGCGGCCTGGCCGCCATTGCCGCGCACGCTAGGCCGATGAGCAGGCCAATGCCCGCGATGGCGACGTCTTCTGGGCCGCGCCCAAAGGTCGAGCCGATGGTCCACCGCCGCATGCTATCGAGCACATCCGTGGAATACAGGCCGATTATCACCGCGCCCGATCCCAAGGCTGCGGAGACGCCGGCACCGACCAAAATGAGCGTTAGCGGATCCTGAAACCGCCGGGAGACGGCCAAAACCAGCAGCGTGGTAATGCCCGCCCCCGCAAGCGCGAGGGTGGTGCGCATGCCGGTGGAGGTAGCAATGCCGATGGCCGTGCCTAGGGCAACGAAGAACGAGGCGCCTGCGGTAATGCCAATAAATCCCGGGTCCGCCAGCGGGTTCCTAGTCCACGATTGCGCCAGGGCACCGGCGACGGCAAGAGCCGCGCCGGCGAAATAGGCCAAGAAGGTGCGCGGCATGCGCAGGTTCCACACGATATCGCGGATATCCTGCTCCCCCGCCCCGCGCAGCGCGGCGATGACCTCATCGGGCGGAATCGAGCGGGAGCCTAGCGCCAAGGACGCCACCGCCAGAACCAGGCTGGCGAGGATGAGGGCAACAAGGAACGTCTTGCGACCCTTTCCCCGCGCCATCACTGGTGTGGCTGTGCGGCTTTCCGCCGCGGAACCCGTCTGAATATTCTGGCCGCCCTTCGTGGTTGCTGACAATTACAGCTTCTCTTCAAACTTATCTATTGCCCAGGGGATGGTCACCGGGTTCGGCATGCTCATGGCGTTGCCGGTATCCGTATCCAGGTAGCGCACGCGCCCATCCTTGACAACATCGAGGCCCTGGAAGGTCTTATCCTTCTTCAAGGCATCCGCGGAACCGTTGTAGTCCAGGACGAAGAGGTGATCAACCTGGTTCAGCTTTGCGTAGTTTTCCGGGGCGATGTCGACGAAGAAGCTGCTGCCATCGCCCTGCAGCTCATCGGGGATCTCCATGCCAAGATCCTCGATGAACTGTCCGCGCCCGTCCTCATCGGTGTACAGGCCAATCTTGCCGTCATATGGCATAACGATGGCTGCGGACTTACCCTGCAAATCGTTGTGCTCGTGGTGGAATTCCTCGAAGGCCTTCTCGGTATCAGCGATAAGCTTATCGCCTTCGTCCTTCTTATCCACGGCATCCGCGATGGCCTCTACCTGGTCTTCCCAGGGTACCTGCCAGTCTTCATAACCATCCGGCTTGACGGTGGTGGGCGCGATCTCTTCCAAGGATTCCTTCGTGCGCGCATCCACAGCCTGGTTCACAGCAATGATCTTGGAGGGGTCGGCCGCAGTGATCTGCTCGAAGGTATCTGCGGTAAAGCCCGTTGCGGTGTTGTAGATAACCTCAGGTTTTGCATCGCCCAGAAGCTTCTTTGACCACGGGCCGACGCCGGACGGATCGCTATCGCCCTCACCGCCCCACGGCGCCACCGTCACGGGAGTAATACCCAGGGCAAGCAGCGTATCGGCATCCCCCAAGCCCAGGCTAGCCACGCGCTCCTCGCTGGCAGCGTCTGTCGACTGCGTACTTTCATCACCCTCACCGCGCGAGCAACCGGCTAAGGCAACGGCTCCGGCGGACAGCACTGCCACAACACCCATGGTGCGGCGCCCGAAAATCTTCATGAGGGAAACCCTTTCAATAAAGGAGGAAAATGACGTGGCTCATCTTAGACCTCGGTTTAGCGCTTAGGCAAGCCTTAACTTTGTAGGAGTATGTTGGATGCATGAACTCTTCCCTACAATCGTCGCCGATGCCTGAACACGAATTAATTCCCGTTACCCTAACCGCCAATGATCAAATCCGGCCGCGGCTGCACCGCTTGACGCTTCATTCCGAGGCGTTCAGGACGTATCAGTTCGCCGGCCCCGATGAATTCTTTGGCCTCGTTATGCCGCAATCCGGGCAAGAATTTACGCCGTTCCCCGTCGATGGGGTCAATATCCGGGCGGCGGTGGCCGCTATAGACGAAGAAACTCGGCCCGATTTGCGCTGGTACACCATCCGGGCGCTCCATCCTGAGGACGCCACGGTTGATGTGGACGTAGTCACCCACGGTGACTCCGGGCCCGGTTCGCGGTGGATTCTCCGTGCGCAGCCTGGCGATACAGCGGGATTCTTTACCTGCAACGAGCTGTGGCGGCCAACCGAGGCGGCGCAGCTATTAGTCGCCGACGCCTCCGCCCTACCAGCCCTGCGGCATATCCTCTCCTACCAAGAGGGCCATGACCCGGCGATGCTCCACTCCACGGACGTTATGGCCGTGATAACCAGCAATGACGAGATAGAGCCTGGGCTTGCTGCCAGGTGGGAGGCGGACGTACGCAGCCTGCGCGTGATTCGCACCGAGCCGCATCAGGAGGCGGATTCTGTTGTTGCCGCGCTGAAAGCAGATTATGACGGTGCGCCGATACCTGGGTACGTGTGGGTCTCAGGCGAGGGGGAGTTGGCAAAAAAGGTCCGGGGCCTCGCGGTCAAAGACTGGGGCCTTGCTACCGACGACGTCACCTGGGTGCCCTATTGGTTCTATGGAAGGGCCCGACCGTAAGAGCTCTAAAACAGCGAGAGGCCCCTGCGCCGAACCATGTGGTCCGGTACAGGGGCTGCGCTGGCTAGGGTTTACTTAGCCTTCTCGATGATCTTTACGAGACGGAAGTGCTTGTCCTTGGACAGCGGGCGGGTCTCAGCGATACGTACGAGGTCGCCTACGCCTGCGGTTTCTTCCTCATCGTGCGCCTTAACCTTCTTGTTAGAGCGCATGATCTTGCCGTACAGAGCGTGCTGCTTGCGGTCTTCCAACTCGACGACGATGGTCTTGGACATCTTGTCCGAGACGACGTAGCCGGTGCGGACCTTAGGAGCACCCTTGACCTTCTCCTTCTTCGGAGTTGGTCCCTTCTTGGATTCAGTCACGTTAGCCTCACTCATGATTAAGCCTCAGCTCCCGGAGCGACAGACAGGCCCAGCTCGCGCTCGCGCAGAACGGTGTAGATGCGGGCAATGTCGCGCTTAACCGTGCCGATGCGGCGGTTGTTGGTCAGCTGGCCGGTGGCCTTCTGGAAACGAAGGTTGAACAGTTCTTCCTTCGCATCCTTCAGACGGGTTTCCAGCTCTGCGTTGTCGAGCTCACGGAACTCGTGGGCGGGGGTACCGGTTGCCATTAGAACTGGTCCTCCTTCTTGATGATGCGGACCTTGCAAGGAAGCTTCTGGCCAGCGCGGCGCAGAGCCTCGATTGCAACAGCCTCAGTTGGGTAGCTCATCTCGAAAAGTACGCGGCCAGGCTTCACGTTAGCCACCCACTTCTCAACCGGGCCCTTACCGGAACCCATACGAACACCGAGCGGCTTCTGGGTCAACGGACGGTCCGGGAAAATGTTGATCCACACCTTGCCACCACGCTTGACGTGGCGGTTGATGGCAATACGTGCGGCCTCAATCTGACGGTTGGTGATGTACGCAGGCTCCAGTGCCTGGATTGCGTAATCGCCGAAGTTAATGCGGTTTCCGCCCTTGGACACGCCACGACGGCTCGGGCGGTGCTGACGGCGGTACTTAACACGCTTAGGAATCAGCATGGATTAGCCCTCCTGCTTCTGCTGTGCACGCTGGCGGCGCTGGCCACCGCGGCGGGAGCGACCATTGCGGTCACCACGGCCACGGCCCTGTGCCGGAGCGTTCAGTTCGGACTCGCGTACGCCACCGACGACGTCACCCTTGTAGATCCACACCTTGATGCCGATGCGGCCGAAGGTGGTGTGGGCCTCTGCGGTGCCGTAGTCGATCTCGGCGCGAAGAGTGTGCAGCGGAACGCGGCCCTCGTGGTAGCGCTCAACGCGAGACATTTCTGCACCGCCCAGGCGACCGGACAGCAGAATCTTGATGCCCTTGACCTGTGGCTGGCGCATAGCGGACTGGATAGCCTTGCGCATTGCTCGACGGAATGCGACGCGGTTAACCAGCTGCTCCGCGATGGAGTGAGCAACCAGGGTTGCGTTTGCGTCTACCTGCTTGACCTCGAGAATGTTGAGGGCAACCATCTTACCGGTGAGCTTTTCCAGCTCGCGGCGGATGCGGTCAGCCTCAGCACCGCGGCGGCCAATCACAATGCCCGGGCGGGCGGTGTGAATGTCCACGCGGACGCGGTCACGGGTGCGCTCGATAACGATGTCGGCGATGCCGGCACGCTCGAGGCCCTTGTTGAGGTAGTTACGAATCTTGATGTCTTCGGCTACGTAGTTCGCGTAGTCCTTATCCGCGAACCAGTGGGTCTTCCAGTCGGAAGTGATGCCCAAACGTAGGCCGTGAGGATGGATCTTCTGGCCCATTACTTGGCCCCTTCCTGCTGGCTTTCGACAACCACGGTGATGTGGCTGGTGCGCTTACGAATCATGAATGCACGCCCCTGTGCACGCGGCTGGAAACGACGCATGGTCGGGCCCTCGTTGGCGTATGCCTCGGAGATGACCAAGGTGCGTGGGTCGAGGCCGAAGTTGTTCTCAGCGTTAGCGGCTGCGGAAGCAACGACCTTTGCAACTGGCGTGGAAGCACCCTGCGGTGCGTACTTTAGGATTGCCAAAGCTTCGCTTACGGACTTGCCGCGGACCAGATCGAGCACACGACGTGCCTTCATCGGGGTAACGCGGACGTAGCGGGCCGTGGCGGATGCGGAGGTGATGGTCTCACTCATCGCTTATCGACGTCCCTTCTTGTCATCCTTGACGTGACCCTTAAAGGTCTTGGTTGGTGCAAACTCGCCCAACTTGTGGCCGACCATGGAGTCCTCGATGAAGACCGGCACATGCTTGCGGCCGTCGTGGACGGCGAAGGTGTGTCCGATGAAATCGGGGAGAATGGTCGAGCGGCGAGACCAGGTCTTGATGACCTGCTTGGTGCCTGCATCGTTTTGAGCATCCACCTTGTTGAGGAGGTGCTCATCGACGAACGGGCCTTTCTTAAGGCTGCGTGGCATTGTTTACCTCCTCTTAGCGCTTCTTGTTCGGGCGACGACGGCGCACGATCATGTTGTTGGAGTAACGGTTCGGGTTGCGGGTGCGACCCTCCTTGTGACCCCATGGGGACACTGGGTGGCGACCACCGGAGGTCTTACCCTCACCACCACCGTGTGGGTGGTCAACCGGGTTCATAACGACACCGCGGACGGTCGGGCGAACGCCCTTCCAACGCATGCGGCCGGCCTTGCCCCAGCGGATGTTCATCTGCTCGGCGTTGCCAACTTCACCAACCGTTGCGCGGCAACGGATGTCCACGCGGCGGATCTCAGAAGACGGCATACGCAGAACGGCGTACTTCCCTTCCTTACCCAGCAGCTGGATGGAAGCACCAGCAGAGCGAGCCAGCTTAGCGCCAGCGCCCGGCTTGAGCTCAACAGCGTGGATGGTCGAACCGGTTGGGATGTTGCGCAGCGGCAGGTTGTTGCCCACCTTGATATCTGCGTTCGGGCCGGACTCGACAACAGCCCCCTGCTTCAGGCCCTTCGGTGCGATGATGTAGCGCTTCTCGCCATCTACATAGTGCAGCAAAGCAATGTTTGCGGTGCGGTTCGGGTCGTACTCGATGTGAGCGACCTTTGCCGGAATGCCGTCCTTGTCGTTACGACGGAAGTCGATCAGACGGTAACGGCGCTTGTGGCCACCGCCGATGTGGCGGGTGGTGATGCGGCCGTAGTTATTACGACCACCGGTTTTGCTCAGCGGGCGCAGCAGGGACTTCTCCGGAGTCGAGCGAGTGATCTCGTCGAACTCAGATACGGAGGATGCGCGGCGACCCGGAGTTGTCGGCTTGTACTTACGAATAGCCATAATTCTTCCTTTTCCTTTCGGCTCTCCGGTGGCGCTTAAGCGCCTGCGCCGAAGACGTCGATGGAGTCGCTGCCTTCACGGAGCGTCACGTATGCGCGCTTGGTGGACTTACGCTGACCGAAGCCGGTGCGGGTGCGCTTGCGCTTACCTGCACGGTTTACGGTATTCACGGAGTCGACCTTCACGTCAAAGATCTGCTCGACGGCATCTTTAATCTGGGACTTGTTGGAGTCTGGGGAGACGAAGAACGTGTAGACGTTCTGCTCCATCAGACCGTAGGACTTCTCAGATACAACCGGGGCGATGATGACATCGCGCGGGTTAGAAATCTTAGCCATTAGTTCTCCTCCTTATCCGCGCCGGTAGCGCGAGTGATGAAGGTGTGTAGCGCCTCAACGGAGAACACAACGTCATCGGAGTAGAGAACGTCGTAGGTGTTGAGCTGACCGGCGTCCAGGATCTGAACGTTCGGCAGGTTATTAGCGCTACGACGGGCGTTGATGTCCTCGCGGCCGATAACCAGCAGCACGTTGTCGCGCTCGGTCAGGGACTCGAGGAAGGCCTTAGCCGCCTTGGTGGACGGCTTCTGGCCAGGTACCAACTCTTCGATGACATGGATGCGCTCGTTGCGAGCACGGTCAGACAACGCACCGAAGAGAGCAGCCTTGATCATCTTCTTAGGGGTGCGCTGTGCGTAGCTACGTGGCTGCGGGCCGTGGACGGTGCCACCGCCGGTGTAGTGCGGCGCACGGATAGAACCCTGGCGCGCACGACCGGTGCCCTTCTGGCGGAAAGGCTTGCGGCCACCACCGCGGACAGCGCCGCGGGTCTTGGTGGCGTGGGTGCCCTGACGAGCAGCAGCAAGCTGTGCGTTGACAACCTGGTGCATCAAAGCAACGGATGCCTCGGTGTCAAAGATTTCAGCCGGCAAATCCACGGAGCCATTGGTCTTACCTTCGGAGGTGTGGACGTCTAGCTTGAGGTTGCTCATGCGTGTGCACCGCCCTTCACTGCGGTCTTAACGGTGACGAGGCCGCCGCGCGCACCAGGGATAGCACCCTTGATGAGCAGCAGGTTGGACTCGACATCGACTTTCTGAATCTTCAGGTTTTGGGTCGTCACGCGGTCGTGGCCCATGCGGCCAGCCATGCGCTTGCCCTTGAAGACGCGGCCCGGGGTAGCAGCGCCACCGATACCACCAACGCGGCGGTGAGCGGCCTGGTTACCGTGAGCTGCGCCCTGACCCTGGAAGCCGTGGCGCTTCATAGCACCGGCGTAGCCGTGGCCCTTGGTCTGACCGGTGACGTCAACGAAGGTGATGTCTTCGAAGATGTCTACCTTGACCTCTTGGCCAACCTCGTATGCGGAGGTGTCGTCCATGCGGATTTCTGCAACGTGACGACGCGGGGTTACGCCAGCCTTCTTGAAGTGACCACTCTCAGGCTTGTTTGCCTTGCGTGGGTCAATCTCGCCAAAGGCGATTTGGATGGCGCTGTAGCCATCGGTTTCGGGGGTGCGAATCTGGGTGACAACGCATGGCCCTGCCTCAACGACGGTAACCGGAACAACGCGGTTGTCGTCGTCGAAGACCTGGGTCATGCCGAGCTTCTTGCCCAGAATGCCCTTGATCTCGTTTTCACTCATTATTAGTTCTCCACCAAAGTCGCTTACTGGATGTTCACGTCGACGCTTGCCGGAAGATCGATGCGCATCAAAGCATCAACGGTCTTCGGGGTCGGGTCGAGAATATCGATCAGGCGCTTGTGCGTGCGCATCTCGAAGTGCTCGCGAGAGTCCTTGTACTTGTGCGGAGAACGAATAACTGCGTACACGTTCTTCTCGGTTGGGAGCGGCACTGGGCCAACTACACGAGCACCCGTACGGGTAACGGTCTCGACGATCTTCTTTGCAGAAGCGTCGATTGCCTCGTGGTCATAGGCCTTCAGCCGAATGCGGATCTTTTGTCCCGCCACGCTTATCCTCTTCCTCGCTTCCCCACTTTCACATTCCCGGCGTTTCCGGGGCGTGAAGCGGTGGGAAATTGCTTCTCGATTTCTCTATAACGTTGTCCGGGCCTGGGGCCTGACACAACGCCAGTGGTCTGACTGTCATGACAACCAAGAGATACAGCACATGGCAAATGCCAGTCTGCAGTACTCCTGACGGGGTACAAGACCCGTAGTCAAAGTATTGTGAAGAGGACGGTTTTCACGCATTACACGTGGAGAGTGTCCTATTCGCTAACTGCCGCTGTTTATTTGCCATGCCCCTTCTCCGGTCCATCGTCTCGGGGTGTCTCTGCTCTAGCGCGGACCTAGCCCGATCGGATGACCTTCCAGTCTGTGTTTCAGGAAAATCCTGAGCCACGGTGACAACGAAGGTGTCATGTTCGCTTTACCAGCTCAGCGTCTCCCCGATACGCACCGTATTTAAGGCGGCCCACTATCGGTTCGCGCTGCCCTGTTAAAGCAACCTATGTATTTAAGCACGATGGACTGGTGTTTTTCAAACCACTCCGGCAATAGTGCCAATAATCACGTTTTGGTAAATATTGTTGTCCCATACCCCACTTCCGGTTAGGGCGTAGGTACGCTCAAAGAGGGATTTTGAACCATTGGTTCTTGGTCCTTCAATTTCATATTGCGACCATGCAAGTCAATATTTAAGGAAAGGCCTTAAAAACCATGTCTGAGAACAACACTCCTGCTAAGCACTCTGAGAACAACGTTGCCGCTTCTGAAGAGCGCGAGGTAAACAACAACCTGGAGACTCAGTACGGCACCACCACCATTGATGACGTCGTTGTCTCCAAGATCGCTGGCATTGCAGCCCGCGAGGTTTCCGGCGTTGACTCCCTTGGTGGCGGCGGCGCTCGCATGATGGGCACCATCCGCGAGTCCTTCGGTGCATCCGAGGACGTACGCCAGGGTGTTGACGTAGAGGTAGAAAACGGCTCCGCAAAGATCGAGATTGCCATCACCGCTGAGTACGGTGTTGCTATCCACGAGCTGGCTGAGGCAATCCGCCGCAACATCATGAATGCTGTCGAGCGCATGACCGGCCTGACCGTAGAGCGCGTTGACGTTGTTGTCCACAACGTCAAGCTGCCGAAGGAAGACTCCGAGTCTGAAGAGCAGGCTGCACTGAACCAGGGCCAGGCATAAGAACAATGCCTGAACCCCGAGCACAATTTGAGCTCGAGGTAAGCCACGCTCACGCAATTGCGGAAGCGGTGCAAAAGCTCAACGGTGTCGCGGGCCTTGACGGCGGATCCTACGGCTCGGTGAGCCTACTCTTCCCGGGCGAAAGGGTTACCGGCATGCGCCGGCCCGATCCCCGCGACGATCGCCACCTGCAAATCAACGTCCGTGTTGATATCAGTGCGCAGCCTGATCTGTACCGCCTAGCGGAAGAAATCCGCTCGGCAGCCCGCAAGGCATGTACGGAGCTAGAACGCGTCGACGTTGAGTTTTCTGACGCCGTAGATGGCTTATCCGCTGCTCCCTCGAAGGATTAGATATGAAAAATTACACCACATTGGGCATTGTTATCGGCCTGCTACTTGCCTTCTTTTTGTACTTAGGTTGGGGTTGGACGCTACTCGCCGTGCTGCTTGCTGCCGTCGGTGGCCTCTTGGGCTCCCACTTTGATGGCCGCATCGACCTCAGCGCCGTGTGGAATGGCCTCATTGGCAAGGAGAAAGGCCAAGGCTAATGTCAGAAGGTTCCACTAAGGGCCACACGCGTTTCTCGCTGCGGACCATGGAACGAATCGTGACCGCCGCGATTGCCAGCGTGCCTGGCACAAAAGATTTAGATGCCAAGCTTGCTGGCATTGGCGGACGCGGTTATCCACGGGTTTCGGTACAGATGGACCCAGAGCGTGAAGTCGCCGCTGTAAGCGCGACCATCGCTGTGGTGTGGCCATCTCCGGTTACCGCAGTCGCGGAAAGTACGCGTGCCGCCATTTCAGAGGCTATTGCTGCCCATACCGGCTATTCCACCACCCGCGTTAACGTCACGGTCGGTGAATCGGTTCCGGATACTCGCGTTACCGCAGAACAGCTTGCGCAGCGCCCTGCCGCTTCGGCTTACACCCCGGAGGTCACACCTTCTACCGTGACCCAGCCTGTTACTCAGGACTCGGTCGAAGTGCGAAGCATCGAGACCCCGCAAGAAGCCGCGGTTCGCAACGTCGACACCCCGCAAGAGGCGGAGATCCGCGAAATTTCTTCTGGGCAGGAAGTTGCGGTTCGCGGAGTATCGGCGCCATCTGGTGACACGCCAGTGCGCTCCGTCGATACGCCGCGAGAGGCTCCGGTGCGCAGCATTTCCGCTGATCTTCCGGACCACCAGCTGCTAGAAATTAGCGCTCCAGAAGATCATGAACCGCGCCGTATCGTCGAGCCACGCCCAGAGCAGGTACGCAGCGTTCGCGCTCCGCGCCCTGGCAGGTTGCTTCCGAGCGGACAGGTACGCCCCTTTGTCAAAAAGGCAAAGGTCTCTGTCCCCCGTCCGCAGCCTTTGCGCAAAATCGAGTTCGACAATACTGAACAGAAAAAGCGCGTTCGCGTTGCCCGCCCGGCTCCCCTGCGTAAGGTGCAGCCACCGCGCCCGCAACCGCTGCGCAAGATCGAGATCGACAATTCTCGAAGCGAGCAACGCGTGCGGACCGCTAGGCCCGCATCACTACGCAAGGTTCAGGCCCCGCGCCAAGAACCTCTAAAGCGCATCAAGGTATCGCCAGCTAGCCAGCGCCCGTTGCACGTCTATGCACCACGGCCTGAGCCGCTGCGTGCCATTTCCATTACCCCGTACCACGAGCAAGGAGGCAATAATGGCTGAAATGAATTTGCCTGAGCATTTCGGGCAGCAGCCCAAGACGTCTCCTGCAGTTCGCACGTGGACCGTAATCCTGGGTTTCGTGCTGCTTGTCATTGGCATTGTGGGTGTACGCGAAACCTGGCTTGTCGGCGCAGACGCTAATGCCCAATCGTGGGTCCAGCCGGTCCTCGATCTTATTGCCACCGAGCAATTAGAGACGTGGATGATCTGGGCTGGCGTAGGCTCCATCGTGGTTGGTCTCATCTTTGTATTCGCTGCGGTAAAGACCCGACGCAATACCCACACCCAGATCGCTTCCGAGTCCGCTTCCATGTGGATGCGGCCAGTTGATGTCGCACGATTGAGCTCTGCTGCAGCACGCCGCGTTCCGGGAGTTGCTTCCGCGCAGACTTCGGCGGATACCAAGAGCGCGAAGGTCACCGTCAATGGCGATGAGCAAGACTCCGAGTTGCCTGGGCGCGTGGAAAAGGCTGTCAACAGCGCTTTAGAGGTCCTTGCAGATCCACCAAAGGTCACCGTAGCCGTAGAGAAGATTCCGGAGATGGATAATCATGTCTAAAAAGCTTGCTACCTTTGACCGCATCCTCCTCGGCTTGCTTGGAATTATCCTCATCGCGCTAGGCGTATGGCCGATCTTCATTAACTTCAATGTGGAATTTGCTGAGTACTTGGCCGAGTGGGTAGACCACGATACGTGGCGCACCTTGGGCGATAATAGCTGGTGGGTCTGGGCCTTGGCTGGCGCCTCTGCTCTGCTGCTCATCATTGGCTTGTGGCTCATCGTCGTGAACCTGCGTCACCGCCGGTTTAATAATGTGGACTCCGCAGCCTCCAATGAACAAGGCGCCATCTCTGCATCCATGAATGCCATCGCCACCGCGGTGGCCAAGGATCTGGACTCGCTCGATGGTGTGGAACGCGTGGACCGCCTGGTTGCGTACGACCGCGCCCGTCCAACACTGCAGTACACGGTGGTTGCTAACCCAGATACACCGCTGGAGCGCTTGACCAACGCTGTGGAAACTAATGAACGCGACTTCCGGGAGGCTTTCCCGAACGCTGACCTGGATACCAGCTATAAGCTGCACTTCACCAAGGTTAAGCCGATGAAGGATTTAGCTGAATAAGGGGTTTGGGGTCTCTGCAACGAGGACCTCAACCACCTTACCGAGCCGCGCATAATCGCCGCCCTCGAGGAGTACTTCCAACTCCTCGCCAGGGCGGCATTTTTCTATCCTTTTCCACGCATAATCGCGGGCAACCACCCGTCGATTCTCCTTCTGAAAGAGATGCAGTCCGTGGTCTAGAACTGCAATCGCACTCTCGAAACGAAGGACATAAACAAAGTCTCCCAATTCGTAGCGCTTAAGCCCGCTGAGTCCTGGTAGGCGTTCAGACAGCCGCATGATGCTGGAGACGATTCCAAGGCGGTGTTCAAAGCCTTCAGCGTCCGTAACCACGAAGGGCCGGCCGGGCCCCGTTGGCCGAATCGCACTATATGACCACACCACCGGCTGCGTATTAGCGCGGCGAACAATGATGCGGGAGGCATCGGCGGTGATGCGGCAGATGGGGGCATCGCTAAGCACGAGCCACTCACCTGTGCCCACGCGACCTTCCTCGAGGGGCAATAACGGCGGGTGAACTTCGGCCTGCCTCTCAAGTTCCGCGACCAACTCCGCGTCGCTCACGCCCCAGCCGATGCCCCGGTTGGCTAATAAGGCAAAAAGCGTAGGCAGGCTCAGATCAGGCTGCCCCTCCCACGCCTTGCGCAGCGCTGCCAAGGTCGGGTCAATGCGAGTGGGATCTTCCATAAGTGACTAGCCTACCGAGCCCTTCTGCCCTAATACAGCCACGGGGGAACACCCCGCATTGGTTGATTGGTTACCCCCGTTGTCACTTATTTTCAGTTAAGCAATTCTTATAGCTGTTGAACAATTCGGGTTTTTAAATCTGCAGTTGAATCCCATTTTTCTTTTTAGCGCCCTAAGTGTCTACACTGAAATAATACCTGTCGTTTGATTGGCGATGTACATCACGGAGCTACGTGAATTGTGCCCTCGCTTATATCTTATTAGATTGGTCACATACAACGACTTCATCGTTGGCTTCATATTTATTCGCACTGTTTCCTGCTTAACCGCGCACGGAGAATTTCCCCATGACAAAGTATTTGATCAAAAAGATCTTGGGCTGGTTACTCATGATCTTTTTAGCCACAAACTTGGCTTATTTCTTGGCGGCCTCGTTTTTGGACCCTCGTTCGAACTATACCGAGCGCCGTCCTCCACTTTCAGATGAGGAAATCAATAACCTCCTCGAACCCTATAATCTCAGCCCAGAAACCCCGCTTTTGGAGCGCTGGTGGACTTGGCTGACCAACATCATCACGAAGTGGGATTGGGGACAGTCCCCAGTCGGTGAAATGGTCAACGAAGAGATCAGCTACCGCATCTGGGTTTCCGCGCAGCTGCTCTTGCTTGCCACCATCCTGTCCATCGTTATCGGTGTGGCCGTTGGTGTGTACACCGCCTCCCGCCAGTACAAGACCGGTGACCGCGTGTGGCAGGGAATTTCCATCATTGCGATGAACACCCACGTGGTTGTGGCTTCCATCGCAGTCGTATGGGCCGCACTGGAGATTAACGATCTGACCGGCAAAAAGATCTTCTACGTCGTCGGTTCCAAGTCCCTAGGGGTCGAGGGATTCTTCCCCAAGCTCCTAGACTCCGCACAACACCTCGTCCTGCCCACGATTTCCCTGGTGATCATCAGCTACGCCAGCTACCACATGACCCAGCGCACGCTATTGCTCGATAACCTCGATGCGGATTATGTCCGCACCGCACGCGCAAAGGGGCTTACCCGCCAGCAGGCCATCCGCAAGCACGCGCTGCGCACCTCCATCATTCCGGTGGCAACGTCTGTTGCCTTCTCCGTGCCGGGCATTTTCACCGGTGCCGTGATGACGGAACGCATCTTCGGCTGGAACGGTATGGGCCAGTACTTCATCCAGACCATCAGTAAAAACGACATCAATGGCGCGGTAGCCGTGGCGGCATTCGGCGCCGCGATGACGGCCGTGTCCGCAGTCCTGGCAGACCTCGTTGTTGTCGCCTTGGATCCACGAGTGAGGGTGAGCTAAATGACAAATCCCAAAGAACCAAAGATGTCCAAGAAACAGCCCCGTGGCGAGGTTTCTACGCGCACGGAGGTCGTCTCCGAGGATCCTTTAAGCAATGAGGAAGCCGAGCGCATGGCCACGCTACCGGAGGTCCCCCGCGGTACTTCCCGGTACAAGCTCTACGTTCGCCGCTTCTTCCGCAACAAGCTGGCCACGGTTGGCGTCATCATCCTGGGTTTCCTTATCTTTGCCGCTCTTTTTGGCAATTTCTTTGCCCAGTGGGACTACGCGGAACCTGACTTCCTCGCCCTGTCTGAGCCGCCAAGTTCCGAGCACTGGTTCGGTACCAACGATTCTGGCAATGACCTCTATGCCCAAACCATCCACGGTCTTGGCAGGTCCCTGACCATCGCCATCGTGGTGTCCTTTGCCACGTTGGTCATCTCGGCATTCATCGGCTGTGGCGCGGCACTGTGGGGCGGTTTGGCAGAAAAGGCCGTTCTCGCCGTTATCCACTTCCTGCTTTCCATCCCGACCTTCCTGCTCATCGCCCTTGTGGTGGCAGACTCCGGCGGTGACTGGAAGCTTTTGATGGTCGTCCTTATCGCCTTCGGCTGGATGTACCAGGCCCGCGTGATTTGGTCCCTAGCACTTACCGTCCGCGAGCAGGACTATGTCCGCGCCGCAAGCTACATGGGCGTATCCAAGATGCGCACCATTGTCCGCCACGTCATTCCTAATATCGGTTCGCTGCTTATCATCCAGTTCGTCTTCGGCGTGGTGGGCACCGTGGGCTCTGAAACCGCACTGTCCTTCTTGGGCTTGGGCGTGAAGCTTCCCGATGTCTCCCTCGGTACCTTGCTGCAGGGCGGCACCGCCTCCCTGCAATCTGCCCCGTGGCAGTTCTACTTCCCCGCCGCTACCTTGACGCTGCTGACCGTCTCCATGGCATTTATTGGCGATGGCCTGCGCGACGCACTCGACCCCAACTCCAATTCCGGAGGTAAACTATGACTTCGCCTATCTTGTCCGTCAATGACTTACGGGTCAGCTTCCCCTCTGAAGCAGGTACCGTCTCTGCGGTGCGTGGTGTCAGCTTTGATCTGCATCCCGGCCGCACCTTGGGCATCGTCGGCGAATCCGGCTCCGGTAAGTCCGTGACTTCCATGTCCATCATGGGTCTGCTGCCGGAATACGCCAAGGTTGAAGGCTCCGTGAAATTCGATGGCCGCGAGCTCCTCGGGCTTTCTGATAAGGAAATGTCCCGCATCCGCGGCAATGGCATCGGCATGATCTTCCAGGATCCGCTCTCCGCGCTGACTCCTGTCTTCGATATTGGGTCCCAGCTGGTAGAAGCCATCCAGGCCCACCAGGACATCGGCAAGAAAAAGGCCCTTAAGCAAGCCACCGAGCTGCTAGATCTGGTGGGCATCCCCGAGCCCCACCTGCGCCTAAAGTCCTTCCCGCACGAATTTTCCGGCGGTATGCGCCAGCGCGTGGTCATCGCCATTGCTATTGCGAATAACCCGCGCGTGCTCATCGCCGATGAGCCAACGACGGCCCTCGACGTCACCATCCAGGCCCAAATCCTGGACGTCATCCGGGTGGCGCAGCGCGAAACCGGCGCCGCCACCATCATGATTACCCACGATATGGGCGTGGTGGCAGAAACCGCCGATGATGTCATGGTCATGTACGCCGGCCAACCGGTAGAACACGGCGACGTCGACACCATTTTTTCTAACCCCCGCATGCCCTATACCGTAGGCCTGCTCGGTTCCACGCCGCGCCCTGATTCCTCGGCCTCGGAGCCCCTGACCCCCATCGAGGGCAACCCACCGGTCTTGGTGAACTTGAAGGATCGCTGCCAATTCGCCCCGCGCTGCCCCGTGGCGCAGGAGGCTTGCCTGACCGGCGAGCCGGAGCTGCTTCCGCTCAAGGACGAATCCGTATCCCACCGCAGCGCCTGCCTGCGTGCGCCCGAAATTCACGACCGCAAGATCGACGGTGAGCTGATGTTCAAGCCGCCGCAGCTTGCCGATGACGTCTTGGCTGACGTTCCCCGCGAGGACCGCAAGACCACCCTCGCCGTGAACGACCTGCGCAAGCAGTTCCCGCTCACCAAGGGCGCTCTGATTAAGCGCAAGGTGGGCACCGTCAAGGCCGTTGACGGCCTTACCTTCGATATCCGCGAAGGTGAGTGCATGGCCATCGTCGGCGAGTCTGGCTGTGGTAAGACCACCACGTTGCTGGAGATCATGGATCTAGACCCTGAAAACGGTGCCGTTGTCCTCAATGGCAAGGATGCCAATGGCATGAGTGGGTCCGAGCGCCGCGAGGCCCGCAAAGACATCCAGATCGTCTTCCAGGACCCAATGAGCTCGCTCAACCCTCGCCTGACCGTACGCGAAGTCATTGCGGAGCCGCTCAACTCGCTGGGCTTTGATGGCGATGTTGATGCCCGCGTGAACGAGCTCATGGGACTGGTCGGCCTTGACTCCTCGCAACTGGACCGCTTCCCTAGCCACTTCTCCGGCGGCCAGCGCCAGCGCATCGGCTTGGCACGCGCCCTAGCCACGCGCCCTTCGGTCCTCGTGCTGGATGAGCCAGTCTCCGCCTTGGACGTGTCCATCCAAGCGGGCGTCATTAACCTCCTCGAGGATTTGAAGCGCAAGCTGGGCCTGTCCTATCTCTTCGTTGCCCACGATCTTTCCGTTGTGCGCCACCTTTCGGACCGCGTTGCGGTGATGTACAAGGGCAAGTTCGTCGAGTCCGGCTCGACGGATGAGATATTCGATAACCCGCAGGATGACTACACCAAGAAGCTTCTGGATGCCATCCCGAATCCGGATCCCAAGGTTGCCCGCGCACGCAGGGAAAAGTCCCGAGCATAGCCTTCCCATAGCCCCGCACCCTTTCCAGAAAGTGATTGCGGACACAAATATAAATATTGTAAAGTACCCCACATAGTTGCAGTGGGCGGTCACCAAATCGACCGTCTATGCCAACTTCGTCTTCACCTCACGCAAGGAGTAATCCCCATGAAAAAGTTCGGTCGCTTCCGCATAGCAACGGTTGCCACTCTCTCCGCCACCGCACTCGCCCTCACCGCATGCTCGGGTTCTGGTGACGGTGGCGACTCCTCCAACAAGGCTGTCGGCGGTCTAGAGATCGACGTCAAGCCCACCGGTGACTACAACGAGAAAGAACGCGATGAGATTAAGGACGGCGGTGAGCTCACCCTCTCCCTTTCCGAGCTAACTGAGCAGCAGAACCAGTTCCACGCCAACATGACCACGGATACCAGCACCGTATGGAGCTGGTATAACCCGCAAATGGCGCTCTATGACGGCGAGGGTCACTACACCCCAAACCCTGCCTACCTGGATTCGGTAGACGAATCTACCGAAGGCGACAAGACCGTCGTGACCTACGACATCAACGATGACGCCACCTTCAACGATGGCACCCCCATTGACTGGACCGCTTTCGAGAACACCTGGCGCTTCAACAATGGCAAGGACATGGACGTCCAGGTCAACTCCACCGACGGTTACGAGCTGATCGAATCCGTGGAGAAGGGTGAGAACGATAAGGAAGCCGTGGTCACCTTCGAGGGTCCATATCCATGGTGGCAGGGACTGTTTAACGACATCCTGCACCCAGCGATTGATACCGCCGAGAAGTTTGACAAGGAGTACCTGGGCAAGCTCAACCCGCAGTACGGTGCGGGCCCATTCAAGGTCGAAAACTCCGATTTCCGCGGCGGCACCGTGTCCTTCGTGCCTAACGAAAAGTGGTGGGGCGATGAGCCGAAGCTGGACAAGGTCAGCTACCGCGTGATGGAGGACCAGGCAACCATCAACGCTTTCCAGGCTGGCGAAATCGACGCCGCCGGCGTCGGTACCAAGAATAACCTCACCATCGCCGCAGACATGGGCGATTCCATCGACGTCCGCGCAGCCACCCTCCCGGCCAACGTCCTGTTCACCTTGAATTCCAAGGCCCCACAGCTGGCTGATAAGGATGTTCGCCACGCAGTATTTGCAGCCATCGACCGCGACCAGCTCGCAGAGATCCGCTACAACGGCCTTGGCTATGAAGAGGAAATGCCTGGCTCCCTGACCCTGTACCCAACCCAGGAAGACTACAAGGACAACCTTTCTGAGGTTCTCGAGTACGACGTTGAAGAGGCCAAGAGCCTGCTGGAGGACGCCGGCTACTCTGAGGGCGATGATGGCTACTACGCCAAGGACGGCGACAAGCTGTCTCTGCGCTACGTTCTTATCGGCGATGACGAGGTCTCCAAGTCCACCGCTACCGCCGTCCAGAAGATGCTGAAGGACGCTGGCATTGAGCTGAAGATTGAGGAGCGCCCAAGCTCTGACTTCTCCAAGATCAGCAACGAGCGCGACTTTGACCTCTTCCTCTCCGGTATCGCCGCAAGTGACCCATTCGGCCCAGCATTCTTTGGTCAGACCTACGCCAGCGACTCCACCCTCAACATGTCCGGCACTGGTACCGAGAAATTCGATAAGAAGATTGAAGAGATGCAGAAGCTGCCGACCCGCGATGAGCAGATCCAGCGCATCAACGAGCTCGAGTCCGAAGCCTTCGCAGAATACGGATTGCTTCCGTTCGCCAACGGCCCACAGATGGTCGGTCTGAAAAAGGGAATCGCAAACATGGGCGCCCCCGGATTCGCCGTCGTTCCTAAAGAAAACATCGGCTGGGAGAAATAATAACTACTTCCCTCACTAGATAAAGGCCTTCCCTGCCCGCAGGCACGGAAGGCTTTTTCCGTTTTGGGGCTCGCCTCCGACTAAGCCAGTTAGCCAAGCGACATAAGATACCGCCCAGACCGAGCCGGATCTGGAACTATCACCTCGCTCGTCTCCTGCACAGCATTCTCGCCACCGACGAAGGCTTAAAGGCATAATGCAAGTTGTAAATGGTCCAACCAGCTTCGAGCTACAGCACCCACCCGCTCGAGTGCCGGCTGACACCGCGCGGGGAACGCGTCTAGGGATCAAAAAAGTCCGCCACACCGACATGCGGTGCAGCGGACTCTTAAAGCTCTACTGAGCGGTTACGGGGCCTCGATTAGTCGAGAACCTTGGTAACGCGGCCAGCGCCGACGGTGCGGGAGCCCTCGCGGATAGCGAAGCGAAGGCCCTCGTCCATAGCAACAGGCTGGATGAGCTCAACGGACATCTCAACGTTGTCGCCAGGCATAACCATCTCGGTGCCCTCAGGCAGGTTCACAACACCGGTAACGTCGGTGGTGCGGAAGTAGAACTGAGGACGGTAGTTGTTCATGAACGGGGTGTGGCGGCCGCCCTCGTCCTTCTTCAGGACGTAGACGGAACCCTCGAACTTGGTGTGAGGGGTGTAAGCGCCCGGCTTGATAACAACCTGGCCACGCTCAACGTCCTCGCGCTTGGTACCACGCAGAAGCAGACCACAGTTGTCGCCAGCCTCGGTGTAGTCCATCATCTTGCGGAACATCTCGATACCGGTAACGGTGGTGTTCTGGGACTTCTCCTGGATACCGATGATCTCAACGTCCTCGTTGACGTTCAGACGACCGCGCTCAACACGGCCGGTAACAACGGTACCGCGGCCGGTAATGGTGAAGATGTCCTCGATAGGCATCAGGAACGGCTGGTCGGTAGCGCGCTCTGGGTCAGGGATGGAGTTGTCGCAGGCCTCCATCAGGTCAACGATGGACTGTACCCACTTCTCGTCACCCTCGAGTGCCTTCAGAGCGGAGATGTGAACGATAGGAGCTTCCTCATCGTAGTCCTGCTCTGCGAGCAGCTCGGAGATTTCCATCTCCACGAGCTCGATGATTTCCTCATCGTCAACCATGTCGCACTTGTTCAGTGCAACGAGGATGTAAGGAACGCCAACCTGGCGAGCAAGCAGAACGTGCTCGCGGGTCTGCGGCATCGGGCCATCGGTTGCAGCAACAACCAAGATAGCGCCGTCCATCTGAGCTGCGCCGGTAATCATGTTCTTGATGTAGTCGGCGTGGCCCGGGGCGTCAACGTGTGCGTAGTGACGCTTCGGGGTGGAGTACTCCACGTGGGAGATGTTAATGGTAATACCGCGCTCCTTCTCCTCAGGAGCCTTGTCGATCATGTCGAACGCGAATGCCTGGTTCTCCTCAGGGTACTGGTCAGCCAGAACCTTGGTGATCGCTGCGGTGGTGGTGGTCTTGCCGTGGTCGACGTGTCCGATGGTGCCGATGTTCACATGCGGCTTCGTACGCTCGAACTTCTCCTTTGCCACTGTATGTCCTCCTGGACTATATGGTGGCTACGACCTTCGCAGCCACGTGGTTGACAGTTGTCATTGGCACCTGACCCATTGTCTGGGACAAAGCGCTAATGACGCTTTCTTTACGTGCCAGTTACACGATCCTAGATTTATCCCGCGGTTTTTTCAAACCGCCATTATAGGAGGTAACCCCGCGTATTTTCGCGGCCATTTCCCTCAACAAGAGTCTCAAATAAAGGATCCTGGGAGGGTAACGGCCGGCTCAATTCACAACCAATGGTTTTAGCTGCAAACTCAGCCCGCCGCTACCCGGCCCAGTTGCCACATTTAGCGGTGAGGCTGGCATCTACTGGCAGAGACTACCAGCCCTTAACCACCGCTGAACGGGCGGGGCGTCGCTATTAGTTTGCGCCGCCGGTGCGCTCTTCGATGATCTCCTGAGCCACGGAGGAAGGAACCTCAGCGTAGGAGTCGAAGACCATGGTGAAGTTAGCGCGGCCTGCGGTGGAAGAACGCAGGTCACCGATGTAGCCGAACATCTCAGACAGCGGAACCTTAGCCTTGACGACCTTGGCACCGGAACGGTCTTCCATGGCGAAGACCTGGCCACGACGGGAGGAGATGTCACCGTTAACGGTACCCATGTACTCCTCAGGGGTAACAACCTCAACGGCCATCATTGGCTCCAGCAGAACCGGCTTTGCCTTGGCCATAGCTTCCTTGAATACCTGAGACCCGGCCAGCTTGAAGGCCATCTCGGAGGAGTCAACGTCGTGGTAAGCGCCGTCTTCCAGCGTTGCCTTGATGTTGACCATCGGGAAGCCAGCGAGGTAGCCGTACTGCATAGCATCCTGAATACCAGCGTCGACGGAAGGGATGTATTCCTTCGGCACGCGGCCACCGGTAACTGCGTTCTCGAAGGCGTAGGTTGCGGACTCTCCCTCTTCCAGGGTCTCTGGGTCCGGGTTGTACGGCTCGATGGTGCAGATAACCTTTGCGAACTGGCCGGAACCACCGGTCTGCTTCTTGTGGGTGTAGTCGATGGACTCCACCTTGCGGCGAATGGTCTCGCGGTAAGCAACCTGCGGGTTACCAATGTTTGCCTCGACCTTGAATTCGCGCTTCATGCGGTCAACCAGCACGTCGAGGTGGAGCTCGCCCATGCCGCCGATAACGGTCTGGCCGGTCTCATCGTCCAGCTCAACGGTGAAGGTTGGGTCCTCAGCAGCCAGCTTCTGAATGGCGTTACCCAGCTTCTCCTGGTCGGCCTTGGTCTTCGGCTCAATGGAGACCTTGATAACCGGGTCCGGGAAGTCCATGGACTCTAGAATGATCTGGTCATTCTTGTCACACAGGGTGTCACCGGTCGTGGTTTCCTTCAGACCAACAACGGCGTAAATGTTGCCGGCGTCAGCCTGCTCCACCGGGTTCTCCTTGTTGGCGTGCATCTGGAAGAGCTTACCGATGCGCTCCTTCTTGCCCTTGGTGGAGTTCATAACCTCGGTACCAGGGGTGACCTGGCCGGAGTAGACACGCACGAAGTTGAGCTGGCCGAAGAAGGGGTGAGCTGCAATCTTGAAGGACAGTGCGGAGAATGAAGACTCAACGGAAGGCTTACGGGTAAGCTGCTGCTCCTCATCGCCAACTGCGTGACCGATAACCTCGCCCACGTCGAGCGGGTTCGGCAGGTAATCCACGACGGCGTCCAGCAACGGCTGGACACCCTTGTTGCGGTAAGCGGTACCGCAGTAAACCGGGTAAATCTCGGAATTGATGGTCAGCTTACGGATGCCGGCCTTCAGCTCGTCGATGGTGAGCTCCTCGCCGCCGAAGTACTTCTCCATGAGTTCTTCGTCGGACTCCGCAACGGCCTCAACCAGCTTCTCGCGGTACTCTTCAGCCTTGTCCTTGAGGTCTGCAGGGATTTCCTCGTAGGTAGGTTCTGCACCGGTTTCCACCTTGCCGCGCCAGGTAATGGCCTGCATGTTCAACAGGTCAACAACGCCGTCGAAGTCATCCTCAGCGCCGATAGGCAGCTGCATAACCAATGGCTTTGCGCCCAAGCGGTCAACGATGGTGTCAACGGTGTAGTAGAAGTCTGCGCCCAGCTTGTCCATCTTGTTAACGAAGCAGATGCGTGGAACGTCGTACTTAGCGGCCTGGCGCCACACCTGCTCGGACTGTGGCTCCACACCTTCCTTACCGTCGAAGACCGCGACGGCGCCATCAAGGACACGCAGGGAGCGCTCAACCTCAACGGTGAAGTCAACGTGACCCGGGGTGTCAATGATGTTGATCTGGTTGTTGTTCCAGAAACAGGTGACGGCCGCGGAGGTAATGGTGATGCCGCGTTCCTTTTCCTGTGCCATCCAGTCAGTGGTGGATGCACCGTCGTGGGTCTCGCCCACCTTGCGGTTGATACCGGTGTAGAAGAGAATACGCTCGGTAGTGGTCGTCTTACCAGCATCGATGTGGGCCATGATGCCAATGTTGCGGACCTTGTTCAGGTCCTTGAGCACTTCTTGTGCCACGTTTATACCCCAACTTAATAGTCGTCGACGCCGTGACCAGAAACCTGGCTAAGACGCCTGCATGGATAAGTTCTTTAAAAGTTTGCCAATTAGTGGCCGTGCTAGGTACCCAGTGGCTCCTAGACTTCCATCGCCTCAGTGTACTTCACACGAAGCGAATACGCGGGACTAGACCAGCTGTGCTGGCCTAAATCACACGTAGTGCCACTAAAATGGCCTAAGCAAGAGATATGAAGTTTTAAATCGCCGCCGGGAAACCCGGAGATCAGCGCGAAACTCGTTTCTCGTTGCTTAGGCCATTGATTAAGGTGCTGAAAAATTACCAGCGGTAGTGAGCGAAGGCGCGGTTAGCCTCAGCCATCTTGTGGGTATCCTCACGACGCTTCACGGAAGCACCGAGGCCGTTGGAGGCATCCAAGATCTCGTTGGAGAGACGCTCGATCATGGAATTCTCACGACGCTGGCGGGTGAAGGTCACCATCCAGCGCAGTGCCAAGGTGTTGGCACGGTCCGGACGGACCTCAACCGGCACCTGGTAGGTAGCGCCACCCACACGGCGGGAGCGAACCTCGAGGTCCGGGCGGATGTTACCCAGAGCCTTTTCCAGGGTGCCAACCGGGTCAGTGCCGGTCTTCTCGCGGCAAGCCTCAAGCGCGCCGTACACGATGCGCTCTGCGGTGGACTTCTTGCCGTCCTGGAGGATCTTGTTGACGAGCATGCTTACCTGCTCGGAGTTGTATACCGGGTCCTTTACTACAGGACGCTTCGGAGCAGCATTCTTACGCATTGTTTATTACTGTCCCTTCTTTGCGCCGTAACGGGAACGAGCCTGCTTACGGTCCTTGACGCCCTGGGCATCCAGGGAGCCGCGGATGATCTTGTAACGAACACCTGGAAGGTCCTTCACACGGCCGCCGCGAACGAGGACCATGGAGTGCTCCTGCAGGTTGTGTCCCTCACCTGGAATGTAGGCGGAAACCTCGATGCCGCTGGTAAGGCGCACACGAGCAACCTTACGAAGAGCGGAGTTCGGCTTCTTCGGGGTGGTGGTGTACACGCGGGTGCACACGCCACGACGCTGCGGGGAACCCTTCAGCGCAGCGGTAGAGACCTCTTTGCGCTTGGTCTGGCGGCCCTTGCGGACCAGCTGTTGAATAGTTGGCATTAAACAGTCTTTCTGTCGAATTGCACCACTTCTTAAGAAGGGAACCAAACATGCAAAAATAGGCGCTCTTTCCCGGGGCGCTTCGGCATGTCCAGAACTCTTCCCAAGGCGGGCGCCTTGTTAAGGATCAGACTTTTCACCATGTTCTTTGCGCGCCATATTCACACAGGGTGCGCAGTACACAGTGAACTGAAGATAAGAGTAGCAGAGCTTGCATTCTGAGCACAAAACAGCGGCTTTACCCCGCCGGCGACGCTAGGGAGGCTACTCCCACTCCCACGTCAGGTCTGACTCTGCGGCCTTGTCAGAAAAGTAGGATTTTTCTTGCTCTTCCCAGGTAGTAAACCATTTCTCGTAGGCCGGCTCGCGCGCAATCGCGCGCTCATAGCGCTGCTCGCGGGGGCCATCGATGCGCACGGCCACCACCGCGCCCCGCTTTTTCGCCGCCGCTATATTTTCTGCGGTTACGGAGCCGACGCCTTCAACAATGAGGTCATCGCGCACATCGAGGCTTGCCCAGTCCCCGGGGCAATTTGCTTCCCAATCCCAGCGCCAATATCCGGGATTCATGGTGCGCAAGACCTGCTCGCCCACCATCGCGGATCCCTTCTCCAAGCCATGCCAACCGGGATAGAATTCATCGAGGTGAACCACCCGCCAGTTGGTGCGATCTGCCAAGGCGGCGGAGGTCCAGGTTTTGCCGGAGCCCGAGGGGCCATCGATAAGCACCGTGATGGGTTTAAACGCACGCTTTCGCGAGGCTGCTAGCTTAACGATGTCCTCCAAGAGGCGCTCTTGTTCGGCATCAATGTCCATAGTGCTTGAATCACTGCTTTCGCGGATTAAAGGCCAAAGAATTTCCAGGCCCCAGTCAGTACCGAAGTTACCACCGGTACACAAGCAAGGGCGAGGCCGCAGGCCATAACCCACCCATCACGGGCGTGCAACCTGGATTCTCGGGCCCAAGTCCGCTCCCCTCCTCCGGGTGGGGTGCGCCCGAAACCGCGTGCTTCCATCGCGGTCGCAAGCTTGCCGCCGCGGCGCAAAGCAATCACCAACAGACCAAAGGACATCGTAAGCAAGTGCTTGAAGCGCCCTTCATCCGTGAGCCCGCGGGCCCTGCGCGCCATGCCGAGCGATTGCCAATCGGATTTCAGGAGCGTCATCATCCGCACGCCGGCCACGGCGCCGATAACGAAGCGGGAGGGAAGGCGGAGGATCTGCGAGAGGGCATCGCCAAGCTCGGTGGGATCGATATCGCGTGCGAGCACCACCGTTGGTAGTGCGACCGCAAGCACACGCAGCGTGATCGCAATGGCCAAGGTGAGCGAATTTTCCGTCACCGTAATCAGCCACCAGCTGAAGTACTCCTCTCCCCCGGGCGCGCCATAGAGCAGCATGGAAATGCCCGATAGCGGGGCGATAAGGAATAAGAACCAACCGGCCTTCCACAAGCGCACCCAGGAGACGCCACATAACGGCGCCAAGATGAGTGTCAGGCTTAGCGATATCGCCGCCGATACCCAGTCGATGGAGGCAAGCAGCGGCGTAACCCAGACGAACATCAAGAAGATGCGGGTCAGCGGGTTTACATTGCGTAGAAGATTAGGCACCGCGCACCTCCACCTGGTAATCGCCCAAGGACGCCATGAACAGCGGGTCATGGGTAATGGACGCAATCGTCGTGCCTTCATCGGCCAATTGGCGCAACAAGCCCACCAATTCCACGAAGGTGCCGGGATCCTGGCCAAAGGTCGGCTCGTCCAATAGCAGCACCTCCGGCGCGGTCACCAGAGCCGTTGCTACCGAAAGCCGGCGCTTTTCGCCGCCGGATAGCGTAAACGGATTGGCCTTGAGCAAGTGCCCCAAGCGCAGCGATTCCACCAACTGGGCGATGCGTTTCTCTGGGGGATCGACGCGCATGACCTTGGGCGCGACCCGCAATTCCTCTTCCACGCTGCGGGAGACAAATTGGTGTTCGGGATTTTGGAAAACGAAGCCAATGCGGTCCGCCAATTCGCGGGATTTCCACCGGGAAGGAGGGCCCTTCACGCCGCGGCGGATGAAGTCAGCGACCCCGATTTCCCCGGACTCGGCCGGAAGTAGCCCCGCCATCGTCATCAGCCACGTGGATTTTCCCACGCCATTGCGCCCGGTAATGACGGTCGAGGCCCCCGCCGGCAGGGAGATGGATCGCGGCGGCCCATAGCGGGTTACCAAATCCTTGCTCCACAGCGCCGCGTTGGACTCATCGAGGGCATCGCTTGCCCGTGACCGCGCCTGCGGGAGACCGGTGACCTGGCGCTTGCGGGCGACGTCAGCAAAGGGGGCATCAGAGATAATGCGCCCATCCTTCAGCTCTACTGCGCGGTCCAGCACGCTTTCCCACGCCGCATGCTGATGCTCGACCACCACCAAGGTGGCACCCGTGTGCTTCACCAGCTTGCCGACGGCCCGCACCACGTCCTGCGCCCCTTCCGGATCCAGGTTGGCGGTGGGCTCGTCCAATAGGACCACGCCCGCGCCCATGGCGATGACCCCGGCAAGCGCCAGGCGTTGCTTCTGCCCGCCGGAGAGGTGCTCGGTAGGAAAATCCAGGTCCACGTAGGGGCCAACCAGCTCCTGAGCCTGTTGCACCCTGCGCCAGATCTCCTCGCGCGGATATGCCAGGTTCTCGCAGCCAAAGGCGATATCGTCGCCCACGCGCGCGGAGATGACCTGCGAGTCCGGATCCTGCAGGACCAACCCCACCGGAATGGTCCGACCCGGCTCTTCGACCGTGCCCGCAGAATCCTCCAAGGTAATCTCGCCGGTGCGCGTGCCTTCCTCATCGGAACCCAAGACACCTGCCATCGCCGCCAATAGCGTCGATTTTCCGGAACCGGAATCCCCGCACAGCAAGACTTTCTCACCGGGTTCGATGACGAGGTCTATGTCCTGCAGCGCCGGTTGGGAGCGCCCAGCGTGGGTCCAGCCGTAGCCGCGGGCCGCAATTTTTGTGGCGTTTCCTGCTAAGCGTGAAAAATCAGTCACAGCGGTCTAAGCCCTAAGCGCGCTGTTCGCGGCCTACTGCAAAGCGGTCAAGGGCACCGGTCTTTGCCAATGCCTTCACCACATAAAAGCCCAGGGCTCCGGCCAAGATAGCACCGGAAATGGTCAACGTGACCAAGTAGATCATATTGAACTCGAAGGACTTCGCGAGGTTACCGGAGGTAAACAGCTCTAGGACAAAGGCGCCCCAGCCTGCTGCCATACCGGCCAGGATGGTCACCCCAAGGTTGAACTGGCGGTACATGAAGATGGCGAGAATGATCTCCACACCAATACCCTGCGCCAGGCCCGAGTACAGGGTGCTAATGCCCCACTGTGAACCCAAGACGGCCGATACCGTCGCGGCAAGGACCTCCACGTACACCGCCGCACCCGGCTTACGGATAACCAAGCCACCCAGGATGCCGCCCAGCAGCCAGATGCCGGTGGCCAAGCCACCAAGACCCGGCGTAAGAGCATCCATGGCCTCGTACCAAGCATAGCCCACGGCATTCCAGCCCAAGAACACGAAACCACAGGCAACACCCAAGACTGATGCCACCACGATGTCCACCACGCGCCAGTCCAAGCTGCGCTTTGGTGCTGCGGCCCCAGTAGTATTAGCAGTCATTATTTCCTCCCTCTCGCCGGAATTACCCGGATCAGGTTCAACGGTTCACCGCGTCATATCGCAGTATCTCAGCCTTCATTTCTGTGCCGATGCGGCCTGTGCGCCCCACGGGCCCACGGACCTGACCCCCAGATGGTGGACACCTTGAAACCAGCATCTCGCTGGGGAAGTGAGGTACCTTTCCACCATGCC